>SKOM01000155.1 GCA_007120095.1 Candidatus Competibacteraceae bacterium
AAGAAGCGTTATAATCAACGGTTCACTGATCAACCATTACCATGAGGGCGTAACAATGCAACTTAATAGACGGTATCTACTGCTGTTAGCGGTGCTATGGCCGCTGTTGCTCAGCGGCTGTCACACCATCAGTGGCATGGGCCAGGACATGGAAGCCGCCGGTGAAGCCGTGGATCGC
Organism: Candidatus Competibacteraceae bacterium; assembly: GCA_007120095.1. Taxonomy (GTDB): domain Bacteria; phylum Pseudomonadota; class Gammaproteobacteria; order Competibacterales; family Competibacteraceae; genus SKOM01. The sequence continues at coordinate 179 of SKOM01000155.1, forward strand.
GAAGCCGAAAAACGTAGGAGCTACTGAGAACGAGGATCGGGTCGGGCAAAAGCGCAGCGTTGCCCAACATCATATAGCCATTCGCTCTGTTTCTCAGACATGACATCGTCGTTCACCCTGATGATCGTGGTGTAGGGGCGGTTCGCGAACCGCCCCTGCCGCCTATATGCCATCCGCAGTCGCCCATGGAGGCACGGTTCCCATGTTCGGATCATTCCATCAAATGGCTATAGGATAGCCGGCAGGCTGTCGGGCGATCAGTTTGAATGGCTATAATCCACCTGGGTGATGACCTGCGGCTGTTGATCCCGGCGATGCACCCAAGCATAAATCACCGGAATCAACACCAATGTAATCAAAGTGGACACCAATAGCCCGCCGATCACAGCGCGAGCTAATGGCGCTTGAGCCTCACCGCCGGAACCGGCACCGATGGCCAGTGGCAACAGCGCCAAAATAGTGGTCGCCGCCGTCATTAAAATCGGACGCAAACGCCGCCGCCCGGCTTCCAGCAATGCAGCGTGTAACTCATAGCGCTCTGCTCGCAAGCGATTGGACTGATCGACGATTAAAATCGCATTATTGACCACCACCCCGATCAGAATCACACAGCCGATTAATGATTGAGTATTCAGTGTGGTGCCGGTGATCCATAACATAGCGACTACGCCGACCAAAGCCATAGGCACCGCACCCATAACAATCAGTGGATCGCGCAGCGATTCATACAGGCTGGCCATCACCATGTACACCAAGGCCAGCGCCAGCAACAAACTGATGGCCAAGGTACTGAAGGCTTCTTGCTGCTCCTCGAAATCACCGCCGATCAGAATATCGTAATTATCCGGTACCGGGATGGTGGCCAAGGCGGCGCGCACGTCGGCAGCAACCGAACCGAGATCGCGACCCGCAATGTCCCCGTCGACCCGGACTAAACGGGTTTGGTCCTTACGATCAATCACTACCGGGCCGATGGCCTCAACCATATTGGCGACATTACCCAGACGCACTAAGCGTCCGTCACCGGCTGCTACTTGCAGATCCAACAAAGCTCGCACCGGCAGGGTTTCACTGTCATGCAATTGCACTCGAATATCGACTTCCTCGCCACTGTCCAGATAACGCGACGCCACCCGCCCGGCGAGTGCGGTTTCCACCGTATCAGCAATGGCGGCCACACTGACGCCTTGATCAGCCGCCCGACGGCGATCAATACGAATCAAACGCTGGCGTTCACCCTCATCCCTAGACAGGCGGACATTGCTGATACCGGCGATCGGTTCAATCTGCCGCTGCACTTGAGCGGCCAAAGCATCGAGTGTCGCCAATTCAAACCCGCGCACTTCGATCTGCAAACCGGTTTCACTGCCGCCGAAGGCCCGGCGCATGAAAAACGGTCGCCGCGCCGATATGCGCACTTCGGCTGCCGCTATCGGTACCATGGCTTGACGCAAGTCGGTGACAATCTCGGCACTGCTGCGACTGCGCTGCTCGCGTGGCGGCAAGGCAATGCGCACATCACCGCGCGCCCCACCGGAGGCCCGGAACGAACCGGCACCCACGGTCACCACAACACTGCGCGCTTCCGGCACCCGAGCTTTAACAACATCCAAGGCGTGCAACGTGGCGCGTTCCACGACTTCAAGACGAGTCCCTGGGGGCATGACCACGTTGATCCGGACTTCATCTTCATCAGTCGCCGGCATGAACTCGGTACCCAGAAGCGGAATAGCCGCCACAGCAGCAACCAGTAATAACAGCGCGGCCGTGATGACGGTACCGGGGTAATACAGCGCTGCTTGTAAGCTACGCTGATAACGGCGTTCAACGGCCGCCAGCCAACCGCCCATAACCCGTGAAATTTCGGCCAATGGCCCAACAGCGGTACCGATGTTCTGCGGTAATAAGCGCGCGCTGAGCATGGGCACCAAAGTCAGTGCGACTAACAACGCACAGGCTAAGGCAAACGCCACCACATAGGCCAGCGGGAGAAATAACTGCCCTGTCAAACCTTCAGCAAACAACATGGGAACAAAAATGACCAGTGTGGTCAGCGTACCGGCCACAATCGGTGCGGCGACTTCACCAGCACCCAGCGTGGCGGCGGTGGCTGCCGATTCGCCATAAGCTTCGCGACGACGCACGATGTTTTCCAGCACCACAATGGCACTATCGACCATGAGCCCCACCCCCAAAGCCAGGCCGCCGATGGTCATCAGATTCAGCGTTAATCCGCCAAAATACATCAGTGCAAACGTGGTGATCACCGATACCGGGATGGCCACTGCTATAATCAGGGTGGCATACAGACTGCGCAGGAAAAACAGCAACACCACGACAGCCAGCAGCGCACCCAGCAACATGGCGGTAATCGCATTAGTGATAGAGCGTTCGATGAATTCTGAGGTATCAAATAAGGGGCTGAGTTGAATCTGCGGATAGTCACGATCAATCCGCTCCAGCGCCTGATGCACGCCACGCGCGACTTCGACCGTATTGGTTTCGGACTGCTTGCGAATGGCGATGCGGATACCGGGGTCATCGTCGATTCTGACGATGCGGGTCTCACGCTTGCGCCCATCGACAATCTGCGCCACCTGCGAGAGGGTAACAGGATTGCCATCACGTACCGCCACCACGGTATCACGCAGCTCGTCGAGATCCGCAAACCGCCCCGGCACTCGGATGGTGAAGGCACGGCTGCCCTGTTCGATATGACCACCCGGACGAGTCAGATTGGCCTCGCGGATGGCGTTGCTGATGGTGGTCAGGGGTAAATCCAAAGCGGTAATGCGCTGAGGATCCAAGCGGACTTGGATTTCCCGCTCCGGCCCGCCCCAGGTGTCGATAGCCGCCACACCAGGAACCTGCTGCAGACGGTAGCTGATTTGATTATCAACAATCCGCCGCAGCTCAATCGGGTCGATCCCACTGGAAATACCCACCAGCATAATCGGTGCATCAGCGGTGTCAAATTTACGAATCCGTGGCCGATCGGCATCGTCGGGCAGATTATTAATCCGTCGATCAATTTGATCACGCACATCATTAGCAGCCGCATTGAGATCCGTGCCCCAGGCAAAGTTCATGCGGACATTGGTGACGCCTTCCGACGACGATGAGGTGATTTCCTCCACACCCGGTACAATCGCCACCGCCTGTTCAATCGGCCGGGCCACCAGCTCCTCCATGACTTGAGGACTGGCATTAGGATAAGTCACCGAAACCGTCAGTACCGGGAATTCAATCTCGGGCAATAAATCAATCGGCAGGCGGGTCAGTGACACCAGACCCAGTAACACGGCAATCAGTGTCACCATGCTGGTGAACACAGCACGACGCACAGCAATTGCAGATAAATTCATGGATTATTAATATTAATCGAAGTCTTGAGCAATATTAACCGGCGAGCCATCGGCCAGCAGTTGCTGGCCTAAGGTGACAACTTCGCCACTGAGTTCGGGTTGTAAGATTTGCGCCTGCTCATTATCACGAATGCCGATGCTGACTGGCACGAAATGGGCGTAAGTGCCGTCGTCGTTATCATTCCGGCGAATCTGATAAACCCCGGTTTGACCATCGCGTTGCACTACCGCATCGGTGGGCACTAAGGTGGCATCATCGGCCCGATCCACCTCGACCCGCACCGTGATGAACATGCCGGGTTTGAGTAATTCATCTTGGTTAGTGACCGTCACTTCAAAGCGAGCCTGCCGCGATATTTCCTGAAAACGGGGCGCAATCCGGGCGATCTCCCCAGCGAATTCCTGCTCAGGCAGCGCATCAGCCACCACCGTGACGGTCTGTCCCACCGCCAGCAGCGGGTAATCGCGTTCTGAGGCATAGGCCACAGCCATTAAGCGATCGACGCCCAGCACTGTGAGCAATGCAGCATTGGCGGCTACAGTGTCTCCGGCATTAACTTGCCGATCCCCGACGAGACGGCTGTCAACACCACCGTTCCAATCGGCACGTACCACGGTATAGCCGAGTCGCACCTGCTCAGTCAGTAAGGCGGCTTCGCGTTCCTGGACACGCGCGGCTGCGACAGCGACGGCGGCTTGCTGGGAATCCGCCCGCGCCCGTGCCGTATCCAGCTCACCGTCAGACACCAGGTTACGCTGCGATAATTGTTGGGTACGCTGTAATTCCCGCGCCGCCAGTGCGGCTTCGGACTCAGCGCGGCGTAACTCAGCCCGCGCCACAGCTAAGGACGCCTCGGCCACGGCCACCGCCTGACGAAACTCAGCATCGTCGAGTTCCACCATGAGAGTACCGCGTTGCACTCGATCACCAATATCGACATGAATGCGGGCGATGCGACCGCTGATTTTCGGTGCGACGGTGAACGCTTCAGAGGCCCGCAACGAGCCGGTGAACTCACGGATATCGACAATACGGCCCTGGATGACGGGCGCTACGGCCACCGCTACCATCCGCGAGCCACGCGGTCGTTCGGTGACTGCAGGATCAGCCGACCAATAAAAATTAGCCCAAATCACCGCGCCGACCAGTAAAGCCAGCGCTGCCAGAATAGCCAATCGTTTCATTTTAATTAATTACCATGGGTCATGGTCACACCGAGGATTCCATTGAGAGTCCGCTTTTACGCGCAAAGTTTCACAATCAGCGGCGTGCAGGCGCGCAGAGCCACTCAGTCGGCGTTAATCACCGTCAGTCCCATGGCATGGCGCATAACCCAGCGTTTCAGGGGGGAAAGGGTATTAATCATCACCAAACCTTTCGCTCCCGCCTGCCGTAGTACGGCTGGTGAGCGGGTAAACAGATGGTGAAACGCCTCCATAGTGCTCATCATGGCTTGATTAGCCGGTCGCCGATGCGCTTCATACGCCGAGAGCAACTTAGCGGCTCCCGGATCATCGCCGCGCTCCAGATAGCGGGCTAACAGGGCAATGTCTTGAATGCCGATATTCAAGCCTTGCCCGGCCAAGGGATGAATCACATGGGCGGCATCACCGACTAAGACGATACGGTGGGCACGATAGCGCTGGGCATGCAAGCGGCGAATGGCAAAACTGGCACGTCCGAGGATAGCGTTGATACCGCCTAGCTCCTCGGGAAATTCCTGCTGTAGCGCCACGATGAGTTCATGATCAGATAGGGCCAGTAATTGACGTACCTTATCGGGGGTGTGGTACCACACCAGTGAGGCATGATGCCCAGCCAGCGGCAGAAATGCCTGCGGACCCGTCGGCGTAAAGCGCTGCCAGGTGATGTCCTGCTGCGGCAGTTCGGTCACCGCATTGATAATCAGTGCCTGTTGATGATAGTCGTGAACATCCACCGCAATACCGGCCATGTGCCGCACACTGGAGCGCGCACCATCAGCCCCCACCAGTAAATCCGCACTCAGTTCGCGCCCGTCTTGCAGGGTCAGAGTAACATGATGCAAATCGGGTTCTAGCCTTGCGGGTTTAGCGGGGCAATAGCGCGTTACGGTATCTAACTCGGCCAGACTTTCCCACAGCGCCAATTGAATAATCGGGTTTTCCACAAACCAGCCAAACGACTCCGCCCCTACGTCGGCGGCATGAAATGTGGTTCCATCGTGCTCTGAGTTGTCCCAAACCTTAAGACGCCGAAACGGGGCGGCGCGGCGGCTGTACATGCCCTCCCAGGCGTGACAGGCGGCGAAAACCCGCTGGGAAATAGCATTGACTGAAGACACCCGCAGATCCGGCAGCTGCTCCGGCGACCATGCGCGCGGAGCGACACCCTCGATCACCGCCACGCGCAAGCGCGATCGCCCCAATAAAGCGGCCAAGGCAGCACCCACCATGCCACCACCGACCACAATCACATCATAATGGCTTGACATACGCGATTCCGCTCCGTAAGAGACCTTTCCGTTTACCAATCCGCTGGCCAGTCATCATCGTCGTCATCCAAGCGATTGGTTTCGGGATTGAGCACGGCGATAAACTCATCGCCTAATGCGGCTAATTTCACCGCAGCGGCGCGGGGCACGATAGGATAGTCAAACGGGTCATGCGGATTACGGGCAATGCCCAAACGTCCCATAGCCAGTTGACGCTGCTGATCGGGCGTCACTCGCACGCGGCGGATTTTCTTACCCGCTTGGAAATTAAACAGGAACTCCGCATCGGAATCGTTCTGGCGGTGATGCTGGAGTATCTGGCGTACCTGAGCCAATAACGCCTTACGATTTTTCTCCTGCTCGCGGCGACGATTCAGCTCCCGATCACGATCACGCTTTTGGCGCATCTGTTCGGCCTGCTGGCGATGTTGCTCCTGCTGTTCCTGGCGCGTTTGTTGCGCTACGGCTTTATCTTTTTTGACCTGATGGGTTTGTTTACGGGTCCGCCGTTCGGCCTTTTTGGCCTGTTCGCTAGACACCAAACCGGCTTTGAGTAGCTGATCTCGCAGCGACATGCTAGAACCATTGATGAAGTGATTGTGATCGGGGTATTGTAGCTTTAATGAATAGCTCAAGGGCAAGCGGCTACCAACCCTTTTCACCTAACCATTGGGCAATATGCTCAGCCACCGATTCCCACTCCGGCTCCAGCATCATGACATGCGCCATATTATCAAACCACTGCACCTGGGTGTTGAACACTGCCGCTGTAGTATACACCGAACAGCGCGGCACCAAAGCATCAGCTCCAGCACCCAGCACCAGCGTCGGCGGCAGTTGACGCAGTAAAATGGGCAAATCCCAGCCATTCATATCGAGCAGCGCCCGCGGCGATTCAGGTTGGGTATAATTGAGATACCGCAGTGCCTGATGATCCGGTAACTCCGGCGAGAAGAGAGCATCGCGGACTTGGCGGTAATTCGTATAATGCGCTGCACCAATTTGCATTAACGTCAGTTCTTGAAGCAATTGTGGACGGGTGAGGCCAATCCACCAGTTCATTCCCCACATGCCGGTCGGCGGCACCGAAGCCATCAACACCACCGCCGGAACGCTGCGCTTTTCCAGATATTTCTGGATCACCATGCCGCCCATGGAATGACCGATCAGCACCGGCGGCTGCGGCATATTCGCCACCACCTGCACCACATCGTCGACATAATCGCGCAAACTTAACCAATTGAGACGATCACGACCGCTGCTGGTGCCATGGCCACTGAGACTCAGCGCGCTGGCGTGATAGCCACGCTCAGCAAAATAATCCAGAAAATATTCATCCCAGCACCAGGCACCGACATAAGCGCCATGAATGAACAATAGCGGCGGCGCACTGCGCGGCTGTGCGGGTTCACGGTGCAATACTTCGAGTTCTGTGTAATTTAATCGGTTATCCATAGCAATCTATTATTTGATAGTAATTTATTGTTTTAAAGGTCAGCCATTCGTGACGGATCAAACCCAGTCTGCTCTGCTTGACACCTTGGCGGGGTGTATGCACACTCTGCGTCGGAATACCTGTCGGTAAAGCAGGTTTGACCAGCACCGGCCATTCACCCTGTAACGTTAACATAGCCTCATGAAAGATTGTGAGTGAATTTCTTGTAGCAGAACAGTAAAACTGAGGCAGCGATTTGGCGCTGATTGTGCTAGTTTTAGCCGTTGGAATTTTTTCGCTATCACGGTATCCCCTCACTATGCACACTCCGCAACTCGAACAGCACATCCCCGCCATCTGCCCGGTGCGTACCGATCCTGACAGCCTCAGTGTTTATGGCCGTGACTGGAGCACCCTCTACCCGGCTCGACCCAGTGGCATCGCGTTTCCTGAAACCATCGAGCAAGTCATTGCCCTGGTACACTGGGCCAATCAACAGCAGATGGCGCTGGTTCCTTCCGGTGGGCGTACGGGTCTCAGCGGTGGCGCAACGGCCAGTCAGGGCGAACTGGTGGTGTCCTTTGAACGCATGAATCAAATCCTGAACTTCGATCCGGTCGCCGCCAGTATCACCTGCCAGCCAGGAGTGATTACCCAAACCCTGCAAGACTACGCCGCTGAGCGGGGCTGGTACTATCCGGTAGATTTTGCCGCCCGTGGCTCCAGCCAGATCGGTGGCAATATCGCTACCAATGCCGGGGGGATTAACGTCATCCGCTATGGCTTGACCCGCAACTGGATCAGCGGTTTAAAAGTGGTCACCGGTCGCGGCGAGCTGCTGGATTTAAATAAAGGCTTGATAAAAAATGCCACGGGCTACGATCTGCGCCACTTATTCATCGGCAGTGAGGGCACTCTGGGGTTCATCGTCGAAGCGACGGTGCAACTGACCCGCCCTCCGCAACAGCCACGGGTATTGGTCTTGGCCGTACCGGAATTGGCCGATGTGATGGCGGTGTTCACGGCCTTTCGGCAGCATCTTGAACTCAGCGCCTTTGAATTGTTTACCGCCAACTGTATGCGCCATGTCGTCGCTCGCGGCGTACCTCAGCCGTTTGCCGTCAGCAGCGACTATTACCTACTGATTGAATTTGAATCGGCCAGTGACGAACCGATGGACACCGCGCTGCAATTATTTGAGCAGCTTTTGGAACAGGGCAAAGTCATCGACGGGGTCGCCAGCGAAAGTGAGGCCCAGGCTCAGGCATTGTGGCAATTACGCGAGGACATCACCGAAGCGACCGCAGTTTATCAACCTTACAAAAATGATATTGCCGTACCGGTCGGCCAGATTGTGCCCTTTCTCCAGGCCGCCAATGACCTGCTCAGCCGCGAGTACCCTGATTACGAGGTGCTGTGGTTCGGCCATATCGGCGATGGCAATTTACACATCGGGGTTCTTAAACCCGCCGAACTCGATAGTTCGGAATTTGCTCAGCGTTGTGCAGCCGTCACCGAACAACTCGCCCAACTCTTAGCCCAGTTCAATGGCAGTATTTCCGCCGAACACGGCGTAGGGCTGACGAAAAAAGCCTACTTGAGCTACACCCGTTCAGCGACAGAAATCAATTATCTGCGCACATTGAAACAGGTTTTTGATCCCAACGGCATCCTCAATCCGGGCAAAATTTTTGATTAATTGGATGCTTATAGCTGTTTGCGTTGATTACCGGACTCATGGTGAGTCCGCGTAGGCCGCATCACTCAACACCTGATTGATCCTGAGCAACAAAGGTATTGACCGATTCAACATAGTGAAGATAATCACGCAAACAGTGACTTATCGCACCGTGCAGAATGGTGTGATCCACATCATTGTAATCGTGAACCAAGATATTTCTAAGCCCGACGCTTTGGGCAATCCGTTCGGCGAAGTCGGCTGAATAGACGCCCAGCTCGGTCAGCTTGAGAAAAGTGTCCCGATAGCCGAGTCGAGTGGTGCGCAGCTCTTCACCGGTAGCCAGCTCGCTGATCAGATGCTCATTCACATCAATAGCCCGCATCACTATGCGTTCTAGCAGGCGCTCGACAGTGGCCTGTTTGATAAAATCGCTGGTCAACTCGGCCAAGGACAGATCTTTGAATAAGACTAAGCGGTGCAAGTCTTCGCTAATCAGTTGCAGCTTGCGATGAACCAGATCAGGGCGCAGCATCCAGAATTCCTCGTAAGTACGCTAATTTTTTCTCAAATAACCGCTGTTCTAATGCCCGCAGATCGGCTGAATCGACAAAATCCCGATAGGCATAACTCCGGTAATCACAGAATTGGTCAGCATCCCCATACAGCAATATTCCCCGCTGCATGATTTCATAACGCAGCAGTGGATCAGCGTCATGCTGCAATAGAATCAAATCCACAAGCGTTGCAGCAAATACCTTGGATAAAGCCCCAGAACACTCAAAGCGTTGGCGGGGATCGCAACCCATGACGGCTAAATCAATATCGCTGTCTTCTGTCGGTGGCGGGCTGCCCGTTGCCCGCGAACCGAACAACACCACCATACTCAGCTCAAACTGTCGGCACACTGCCAGCAGTTCGGCCTGGTCATAGGCGGGTAAGTCAGCGTTGCGAGGTTTATTCAATCGGTTGGCCTTCAGGGGTACAGTCGCGAATACAGGGTGAAATAGCGGCATAGAGACGACTCATGGCATCGACCGCTTGCGGAATCGTATCAGCCCAGGTGGTGTCATTTACCCACCCGCCGGGTATGCGCACACCGATCCATGAAGCTCGTCGATCATCATTTCGCACCCACTCCAGTTGCCCACCGAAAGCCTGCTCTATCGTTTGCCGTTGTGCTTGCAAGCGATCAAACAAGGCTTTACTGCTAGAAGCGTCGGGCAAATCAATATATAAGCTTGCGCGAGTTTCATATTGCGTGACCCAGTAATTCCACCACATACCATCTTGGCGAGCACCCGCCCAGTGGTATTTACCGGGAGAGATGTGTGCGTGCAGCGCTGAGCGCGTTTTAGCATAGGCCAGCAGTTGCGTCCAAAAAGCCAAGCGGGCGGAAAACCGATCAGGACGATCCGGTTCATCCCCCTCATCATCAATCACCGCCAGTGGCACATGTATCGGTGGTTTTTCCCCGTCCAAATCCAAGCGCGAGGGATTCCACACCCATTCGGCCATCCGAATATAAAGCACTTGGCGTTCCTGCTGTTGTTCCGGGCCAAAACAATTATAGGAGCAGAATGGCAGCCCCGTGCGTTCTATCAACCGGAGAAACGCTGGATTATTGGCATACGCCAGCGGGTGGAGGCTGCGTGCCAACAGATTAGTGCTGTTTGCCAGATAAGCATTGCGTTTGTCCTCATAGTTGAGATCCCCCAAACTTTGATTGATCCCACGCTGCAACAGCACCAAGCCACCGAGCCGATTGCGCTCGGTATCGAAGTCATTAGGGTGTGAAAACCACTGGGTAAAGCGCTCATATTGGTTCGCCCAGATATGTTCAATTTCAAAGGCTCGTCCCTTACCTTGGGAAATCAAATCTTCAAAATATGATGCCACACCGCATTGGCTATCTAACCAATAGGTCAAACGCGCCAGAATATGGCGCACTTGGCGGTAATTTTGATTATGCAGCCTAAACCCTGGTTCACGGGCGAAATCTTCAGGCTGCGCCTCCAGTTGTTCACGCAGAAAGGCCGATAATTCCTCCAGACTTCGGTGGCGCAATTCGCGGGTTAAAATAAACAAGGTGTACTTGACCGAGGAGTAGCTGATAGTGCGGAAATTCCACACCCGCCGCGCCAACCAAATATCCAAGTAATCGGCAACCAGTGCAACTTTTTTGTGCAGCACATCCGAGGGTTCATCCGGTGTCAGTGCCGCCAGTAAAGCTTGAGTTTGCAGCGTAAAACCACGGTCGGCATTGTAACGAATCGACTCCCAGCCCGGCGTTAGTGTAGTAGCCGCCTTGCGAATGTCCAAATACTGCCGAGCATAGAAATCTAAGTCTCGACAGACAAAACGCAGAAAAGCATCACCGTCGTTAAGACCCAGCACCTCTTTCTGATCACGCACCCAACGATGAAATTCCGTACCGATACGTTCGTAGTCCTTGTTTTCAGCACCTTTCGCACCGGGTCGGATAGTCTGTGCATGATGCGCCCGGAGCCAATCTTTAAAAAAATCGGCGTCCTCTTCCTCACCGTTGGCGCGTAACTTCTGCATATGCTGCTTCCAGAGCGTATTGACAACCCGTTGATCGTCCTCATGCCCAATATTGGCCAGCACATAACCTTTAAGCATTTCTGGCAGACTGAGTGATAGCCCACGGTCATTCATGGTCTCGAAAATGGTGTAGGCATCTTCGTCGGAATAGGCTTCAATGACGACCAGATGAACATTTTCTAGCAACCAATCGACAAAAAAAGGTAATGCCGTGGTATCAATTTCTTCGGGAAAATGGTCGGCAACATTGGCTGACCGGGCGGCTATGTTTTGCACCGAAGCACTGGCATCGGTGCTGTTATAGCTGACCGCATCCATCAACGCTTGCATAATCGGCTCGCGGTCAGGCACATCAAGGTTGAAACTCTTGCGGCCATATTTTTCGGAATAAATCAAATTACGGATATCAACCCGATCCTGATGACCGATCTGGCGATGATGGAGATAGATCAACAGCAGCGTTAAGGTCGTTAAGCGTTGTTGTCCATCGACGACAAACCGCTTGCTGCGTTTATGGCTAATGACGACCGAACCCAGAAAATAATGCCCATAATGTTCAACTTGATAACGCGCATGGCCGGGTTGATAGTGATCGAGAAATTTTCCGGTTAAATCATCGATCAATTCCCGCACTTGGCGTTCTTGCCAAGCGTACTCACGTTGATAAAAATCGATGGTATATTTTGACTTATCGAGCAATTCGCGGACAGTACGCGCCCGACCTTCAATGGCTTTTTGTGGTTCAGTAGACATGGGTCTATGTTTACAATAGCAAATTTTAAAGTGGGATTATTTCATAACTCGATTTTAAGGGACATACC
>SKOM01000161.1 GCA_007120095.1 Candidatus Competibacteraceae bacterium
CGGTGGATTAAGCCGCAAGGCGCGGTGCAGTTCCTCGCCATCATGCACTTCAATCAGCACATCCAGACCAAGCGCCTGAGCCTGGGCGTATAAATCTTGTAACTGGGTATCCGTCAGCGCCGCCACAATCAGCAGAATACAATCGGCTCCCAACACCCTGGCTTCAAATACCTGATACGCATCCAGGGTAAAATCCTTACGCAAAACCGGCAAGCAACAAGCTGCCCGTGCCTGCTGCAGATCAGCGTCTGCGCCCTGGAAAAAATCCTGATCCGTTAACACCGATAAACAGGCCGCCCCATGCTGGGCATAACTGCGGGCAATCTGGGCGGGTTCAAAGGGATCACGCAGCAGTCCTTTACTGGGTGAAGCACGCTTGATTTCAGCAATGACCGCCGCTTGACCGGCATAGCGCTTGGCGTGTAAATGAGTGATAAAGCCGCGCGGAACCGGGGTGGTTTCGGCTTCATGGCGCAGAGTGGCCAGGCTGACATGCCGCTGGCGTTCGGCAACTTCTGCGGCCTTACGGGCAAGGATGCGCCGTAAAATATCAGGCGTCTGGCTCATGAGGCGGACAGGGTCTGGGTGAATGTGGCCAAGCGTTCTAACACTGCAGCAGCCGAACCATCGGCCAGCAGCGCTTGGGCGCGTTCAATCCCGGCCTGATGACTGGACGCCAAACCGGCGACATAAATCGCTGCACCGGCATTCAGGGCAATCACATCATGTGCCGGGCCGGGCTGATTCGCGAGCACCGAGCGGATTAGCGCTAAACTGGCCTCAACACCGTTCACCTGAACCTCATGCAGTTGGCAGCGTTTCAGTCCAAAGTCTTCCGGGGTGAGGGTGTAATCATGAATCACTCCATCACGCAGTTCACTGACTTGAGTACGCCCCGAGCCGCTGATTTCATCCAGACCCTCTTCGGAATGCACCACCATCACATGATGACTGCCCAAACGCTGTAAGACCTGAGCGATCGGTTCAACCAAAGCCGCGCTGTACACGCCGACCACCTGGTTGGGGGCCCCTGCGGGATTGGTTAGCGGGCCGAGCACATTAAAAATCGTGCGCACCGCCATTTCCCGCCGTGGCCCGATGGCATGGCGCATGGCGCTGTGGTGCATCGGCGCGAACATAAAGCCTACCCCCACTTCGTGCACACAGGCAGCGACCTGATCCGGTTTGAGATTCAGTTGTACCCCGGCCGCTTCCAATAAATCGGCAGAGCCGGATGTGCTCGAGGCGGCGCGGTTACCGTGTTTGGCCACCTGAGCGCCCGCCGCTGCCGCCACTATAGCGCTGGCAGTGGAAATATTAAACGTGCCAATCCCATCGCCGCCGGTACCGACAATATCGACAATATGCTCACCGCTGACCTGTACCGGGGTAGCCAGTTCGCGCATCACCTGGGCGGCGGCGGCGATTTCCTCAACGGTTTCGCCCTTCATCCGCAGGCCGATCAGAAACCCGCCGATTTGCGCCGGACTGGCTTCGCCGGTCATGATCAGGCGCATCACCGCCTGCATCTGCTCGGCCGTCAGGTCGCGGTTTTCAGTTACGGCGCGAATAGCGCTCGGCATGTCCATAATCAGTCAACCCTCTTTATAAACGCAGAAAATTGGCGAGTAATGCATGACCAGGCGCGGTCATAATGGATTCAGGATGAAACTGCACCCCTTCGATGCGCTGTTCACCGTGCCGGAAACCCATGATTTCGTCAATCCCACCTTCGGGCGTGACCGTCCACGCCGTCATGTCTAAACAGGAGGGCAGACTGTCGCGAGCCACCACCAAGGAATGGTAGCGGGTGGCCTCAAACGGATTAGGTAAACCGGCAAACACACCGCTGTTGGTGTGGTGAATCAACGAAGTCTTGCCGTGCATCACCTGGCGGGCATGCACCACCTGGCCACCCATGGCTTGACCGATGGCCTGATGACCCAGGCACACGCCGAGGATGGGTAGCCGTCCGGCAAAATGCTGGATAACCGCCAGTGAAATACCGGCTTCATTCGGGGTGCAGGGGCCGGGCGAGATCACAATCCGCTCCGGTTGCAGCGCCTCGATCGCCGCCAGATCAATCTGATCATTGCGCTTGGTGTGGACTTCTGCCCCAAGCTCACCCAGATATTGCACCAGGTTATAGGTGAAGGAGTCATAATTGTCGATCATTAGCAGCATTCGTGATGCATCCTGTTAATTTTTTAGAGGCAAGACCCGTTGAGTCACGCAGACCCAGTAATTCGAATGGAGCGATTAATTTGTTGGGTTAACGGTGCGGTTCAGTTATAACCCTCAGCCATGCAGTCCTCGCTCAGCCAGAGCCACGGCGCGGAACAGGGCGCGGCGCTTGTTCAGAGTCTCCTCCCATTCCACTGCGGGTACGGAATCCGCCACAATGCCCCCGCCGGCTTGCACATGCAAGGTGCCGTCTTGAATCACCGCAGTGCGAATCGCGATAGCGGTGTCCATATTGCCATTCCAGGATAAATACCCCACAGCACCGGCATAAATGCCGCGTTTAACCGGCTCTAGCTCGTCGATGATTTCCATGGCACGGATTTTAGGCGCACCGCTGAGGGTGCCGGCCGGATGGGTTGCACGCAGTACATCGATGGCATTTAAATCCGGTTTCAAGGTGCCGATGACGTTAGAGACAATATGCATCACATGCGAATAACGCTCGACCACCATTTTCTCAGTGACTTGCACACTACCGATTTCGCTGACTCGGCCTACATCGTTGCGACCCAGATCAATCAACATTAAATGCTCGGCCAGTTCCTTGGGATCGGCCAGTAATTCCTGTTCCAGCGCCTGATCCTCGGCTTCAGTGACCCCCCGTGGGCGCGTACCGGCAATCGGGCGCACAGTGATTTGCCGACCTTCCAGCCGCGCCAGAATTTCTGGCGAGGAGCCGACAATGTGAAAATCGGCCAGGTTTAAATAATACATATAAGGCGATGGGTTAACGCTGCGCAGCGCCCGGTACAGATTCAGCGGTGGCTGATCGAAGGGAATCGCCATGCGTTGTGAGGGCACCACCTGCATGCAATCGCCATCAATGATATAGCGTTTAATCCGCTCGACGGCGGCTTCATAATCGGCACGGCTGAAGCTGGCGGTGAAATCGCGCTCACCGATGTCACGACCAGTGTCTGGCGGTAAGCTGGTATAACCCGCCAAGGGGGTGCGCAGTTTGTCAATCACCTCATCCAGCCGCCGCTGGGCTTTGTCATAAGCGCGTTCCAGCGCCGGATCAATCAGGGTAATGACGTATAATTTGCCGGATAAATTATCGAAAACCACCACATTTTCCGATACCAGCAAGAACACATCGGGGGTGTCCAGCGGATCGGAGTTGGGGTTGTGTGCTAACCGGGGTTCGATATAGCGGATGATGTCATAGCCAAAATAACCGACTAAACCGCCGGTGAAACG
>SKOM01000102.1 GCA_007120095.1 Candidatus Competibacteraceae bacterium
TCGATGTGATGGGCTGGCGTTTGGATGACGTGGTTGACCTGATCCGCGGCCGCCGTGGCACTACGGTACGACTCAAGCTATTGTCTCACCATTTGGGTGGTACGATTGAGACCATCAGTCTGGTACGAGATCAGATCCAACTGGAAAAACAAGCCGCTAGCAGCGCTATCCATCACTTTGACCATAACGGTGATATCCAACGCATCGGCGTCATCACCATTCCTGCGTTTTACAGTGACTTTGCCGCCGCCCAGCGGGGTGATCGTGATTATCGCAGCACCACCCGCGATGTCAGGCGTTTATTGACCGAACTCAACGAGCAGGCGATTGATGGTTTGGTCATTGATTTACGCCAAAACGGCGGAGGGTCTTTACAAGAGGCCATCGAGCTGACCGGACTGTTTATTCCTAGCGGCCCGGTTGTTCAGGTTCGCAATACCCGCGGCCACATCAATGTTGAGAAAGACGACAGTGACCAGCTTGTTTATGACGGCCCCTTGGCGGTCATGGTTGATCGCTTCAGTGCTTCGGCTTCGGAAATTTTCGCCGGTGCTGTTCAAGATTATGGCCGTGGCCTGATCGTGGGTAACCCCACCTTTGGCAAAGGTACGGTGCAGACCTTAGTGGACTTGAACCGTTTCGTGCCAGGCAATGGTACCCCGTTGGGGCAGCTCAAACTCACCATCGCCAAATTTTACCGTATCAGCGGTGGCAGCACCCAACATCGTGGCATCATCCCAGATATTGAATTTCCTTTAGCGGTTGACAGCCAGAAGGTCGGGGAAAGCGCACAACCCTTTGCCCTGAGTTGGGATGAAATCCGCTCGCTAAATTACAATTACAGCTCGGCGATTGAACCCCTATTACCCCTGTTACAGCAAAATCACGTTCGCCGCATTGCCGAAGATAAAGCATTTCAGACATTACTGGCTGAAACTGACGCGGTACGCCAATTACACCAGCAGACCGAGGTGTCCCTGCTGGAGGAACGGCGCCAGGCCCAGCATGAACAAGCTCAACAGGAACGCTTGGAGCGACGTAACCGCTGGCGGGCGCTGCAAGGTCTGAGTGCGCTCAGTACCGAGCAACTGGTCGACGCTGAAAACGCCGACCGCCCTGACCCACTGCTGGATGAAAGCGTCCGTATTGTCGCCGATTTGGTGAGCCTGTTGGGCGATAATCCACGCCGACTGATTACGAGCCATTAAAATTATAAGGAATGAAACCCATGCGAAAACGATTACTATTAGCAAGCATAACCCTTGGGCTTGTGGTTGCACAGGCTCAGGCGCAAACGACCTTGCGCCTGGGTCATGTCGTCAATGAACAGGCCAACCATCATGTATTGGCGACGCATTTCAAGCAGTCCCTGGAACGCCTATCGGATGGCAAGCTACAGGTGGACATTTACTGCTGCGGTCAACTCGGTGGTGGTGAACGCGAGCAAATCGAATTAACCCAGTTTGGTGAAATTGATGTGTTCTCCGGTTCTACCGGTGCACTTGGCGGCTTTGTTCCTGCGGTTAATGTGTTTGATCTGCCCTTTTTATTCCGCGATAACGACCATGTCGATGCGGTCATCGAAGGTTCGATTGGGCGGGGGATTCTGGATCAAGCCGAACCGGCTGGCCTCAAGGGATTGGCCTTTGCCGAAAACGGCTGGCGCAATCTAACCAACTCGCGCCGTCCGGTTGATAACGCGGCCGATGCCGCAGGGCTACGCCTGCGTACCATGGAAAATCGGGTGCATCTGGATGCCTGGAGTGAACTCGGGGTTAACGCCACTCCGATGAGTTGGGGCGAGGTGCGCAATGCTTTGCAACAAGCGGTGATTGACGGTCAGGAAAACCCGGTCAATATCATTCACAGCTTCTCGCTGTGGGAAGTCCAGGACTATCTTTCCATGACCCGTCATGTGTTCAGCCCCAGCGTATTACTGATGAACCTGGATCTTTATAATGAACTGACCACGGAACAGCAGGATTGGATTATGCAGGCTGCAGCTGAGGCCAGCCGCGCCGAACGTGACTGGATTCGCGATAACGAAGAGCACATGCTCGACGAAATCGAGCAGCATATGCAGGTCAACCGTAACCCGGAAATGGACAGCTTCCGCACTGCCATGCGACCGGTATTTGAGAAATATGAGGCCGTGTTTGGCGCTGAACTGATTCATGCCATTGTCAATGAAGGGTTGTAAGACCCTTACCCCAACCCTCTCCCAGGGGGAGAGGGGGCTTAAGCCCGAGGGGCTGAATGTTTACAATTTTTTGCTACCAGATCAGATGGTTTACTTGTGCGACGCCGAGTCACTCAACTCACGGCGTAAGGTATCCACCACTGTGCTTAATACTTGGATGCGTGCATAGCGCTTATCGTTGCCGGCAATCAAATGCCATGGGGCTTGTTCAGTACTGGTGTGCTCGACCATATCGTTGACCGCCATACAATAATCGTCCCATTTTTCCCGGTTGCGCCAATCTTCATCAGTGATCTTATGACTTTTATAGGGCGTTTCTTGGCGTGACTGGAACCGCTTAAGCTGTTCATCTTTTGTGATTTGCAACCAGAATTTTAAGACGATCACACCATGCTCACACAGTTGTTCCTCAAAATTGTTAATCTCCATATAAGCGGGCCGCCAGCGACTGGCCGGGGTAAATCCCTCCACCCGCTCCACTAGAACGCGACCGTACCAGGAACGGTCGAAAATGGTCATATAGCCGGCTCGGGGAATATGCCGCCAGAATCGCCACAGATAATGGTGGGCATGTTCCTCATCCGTCGGTGCTCCGATCGAAATCGTACGATACAAGCGGGCATCAATAGCCTCGGTACAACGGCGAATCGCCCCCCCTTTGCCACCGGCATCAACGCCCTCAAAAGCCATGACCACTGAACGCCGCTGATTGTAAGCCAACCACGCCAGCTCATGCATTTCCGCTTGTAACGACTTAAGTTTTTTGTTGTAGTCGTCTTTTTTCAGCGCCACGCTCATGTCCAGATTATCGAGCACGGTAACCCGGGCATCAGGGTCATCTGGCAACTCAATATCACCAAGTTGGTAACTTGCATCCCCAGTGTCATCCACTGCATTCAAACGCTGTTCAATCGCCTGCAGCAAGAGTTTACCTGTGGTTAATTGGCAATAGTTCTCGTCAGTCGCTTCAACGACATTCCATGGCGCATGATAGCTGTCAGTATGGCGCACTACCTGTTCAGCCACATGTTCGAATTTTTCATAATGTTCTTCGACATGGGATTTTTTGGTAGGTAACATTTTCCAACGGGCATGTTCGCTGTCGCGGGCGCGCTGCTTAAGCCGCTCACGCTGAGTCTCTTCGTCGAGGTGATACCAGAATTTCACCACCAGTATGCCGTCCTCGACCAACATCCGTTCAAAATCGCGGATGCGGCGCAGATCCCTTTCCA
>SKOM01000154.1 GCA_007120095.1 Candidatus Competibacteraceae bacterium
ATAATCCCGTCAATCAACTGGTCGCTGGCACATTACTCAAGAAAATCCGGGCGCTGTGTACGGTGGCTCATAATGGTCAGGAGGCCGTCGAACGCGCCCGTCAGGAGCACTTTGATATTATTCTGATGGACATCATGATGCCGGTCATGGACGGCGTTGAGGCCACACGTCGCATTCGTGCTCATGAACACCAGCACCAGCAACCCGCTGTGCCCATTATCGCTCTGACAGCCAATGCCATGACCGGCGACCGTGAAAAGTATCTGCGCCAGGGGATGAATGGCTATGTGGCTAAACCCATTGACGTGGACGCCCTGTTTGCTGAAATGGAACGGCTGCTGAGTGAGCGCTTACGGCTTTCACCGACCACGGCACCCCATAAACAGGTCTTCTCTGACCTCAATGAGTTACTCGGCATGACGACTACCCCAGGCTTACCCAGTTCCGACGATTCCGCCCCCCCTGTCAACGCAGGCGAACCGGTCGCCGCCGTTGCAGCACCTGTAAGTACAGCGCAATTGGATTGGGAACAGGCCGTCAAGCAGCTCGGGGCTGAAGAAGATTTGCTGATCGCCTGCTTGAGGCAATTTCTCGATGATCTGCCCGGCAAGCAACAGACAATGCGCGACTGTTTGGCTAACCGTGATGCCGCCAATCTGCAAATGGAAGCGCATACCCTGAAAAGCCTGTGCGCAACGTTTTGCATGCAGGAGGCTCGCCAAGCGGCCTTGGCGCTAGAACACGTCTGTAAACAGTCACCCAACGACTGGGAGAACCTGGAACACCACTTAGATGCGCTAATGAATAAAATTAATGTAATAATGCCTGCTCTGCAACAAGTGAGTGCTTAGGCATGGCTACCACTGCTCCCAGCAACCCGTACTATATTGCCTTGCAGCCGGTCTGTGACAATGAACTCAAACATGTGGACGACAAATTACTGTACCGCTCCAGCAGCTCTGCTCATTCGGCGGTGATTGACGACCCGCTGCTGGCCACAGTGCGCGCCTGCGCCAGTGCTGTTTACGAGGTGGGCATCAGCAAACTTGTGGGTGAGCGCCTGCTGTTGTTTGCCGCGCCGCTACAGTGGATTGAGCAGCCTGATATCTTTGATCTGCCCAGCGAGCAGCTCGTTGCAGAGCTGCCTTTGGCGCTTTTCGACCAGCCTGATCCGGCAGCAGCAGTGCACCGGTTACGTCAGCGGGGTTATCAAATTGCGGTTGATGCCACAGCGTTACAACGCTGCCCTGAGCTAACGGCTGATGCAGTTGATGTGATTAAATTTGATGTCCGCCAAGCGGAAGGTTGGCACAACTGCCAGCATTTCAAAACCCAGCACAACCGATTAATGGCCACATTTATCGAGGATCGCCCCCATCTGGATCAAGCGCGTTCGGCAGGTTTCGATTGGTATCAAGGGTTTGTTTTTTTACCTCCGGTTCAAGTGCGCGAAACCGGTCGCAAACGTTCCAGCAACCGTGCTGTTGAACTGCAATTGCTGGCCGAACTCAGTAGCCAGGACTTGGACATCGACAGACTGGAATCCCTGCTGGCTCAGCATCCGCATTTTTGTGTTTTATTGCTGCAGCGGGCTAATTCTGCGGCTTTCCGCCGCAGTATTTACATTAACACCTTGCGCGAAGCCCTGGTATTACTTGGCAGTAATCGCGTTAAATCGATGGCGACGGCACTGTTGCTGGCCGATAACGACCCGGTTAGAGCCATGCATATCCGCCCCCTGCTCAACCGGGCGGCCATGGCCATGCACATCGCCGAACGGGTGCGCAGTATCGACCCGCATAAAGCATTCACCCTGGGGCTGTTCTCACGCCTGGACGCCTTTGAGGAAATCCGCATGGATCAACTTCTCCAGGAGGTCCCGTTTGCAATCGAGATTAAACAGGCCTTATTAAAACATGAAGGAGAGATGGGTAAATTACTCGACCTGCTGGATACGTATGAAGCCGGCGATGTGAATCACCTCAACACTTCGGTGGTTACTCTGCTGAATGAAGATTTTCTGCGAGCTGCCGCGTGGACGGAGAGGTGGCTTATCACTGTCTAAAGCCTGAATGACTCAAACTACCCCTATGGACGACGACCATGTCTCTAACTGCACAATTTACCCTGGGTACCCAAACCGCAACCGCCCGGCGGCGTGAAGCGACTGAACCAGCCCGCCTGCTGCTTATGGGCGACTGGCTGGGTGCCACCCCGGCAAGCCAGGCACTCGGCCAGCGCAGGCTTTTGCGGGTTGATATGGATAGTTTTGACGCCTTGATGCAACGTCTTGCGCCCAGCGTCGATCTGCCCGGTCACGGACGGTTGTCGTTTACCTCTCTGGATGATTTTCATCCTGACGCCCTGTGCCAACACTCCTCGCTACTGAATCCGCTATTGAATCTATACCGCAGCCTTGACGATCCCGGCCAGGCTCGTCTACTGATCGAAAAACTGCATACCGCAGCCACCGCTACATCGGGTACTGAAGCCGAATCGGCTTCGCCGTTTGAACAACTGCTCGGCGGCAAAATCCGTTCTGCGCCTCAAGCCCCTGGCGAAGATGCGCTCCAGCGGTTACTCAAAGACTGGGTGGCTCCCCATGTGGTCGATACCCAGGCCGTGGAACCCCATCGGCAGGCCGTCGCTCTCAGCCTCAGCGAAGCACTGCGCAATGTGTTGCGGCAACCAGCCCTGCACACCCTGGAAGCCCACTGGCGCGGCCTGTGGTGGCTGTTAACCCAACTGGACAGCGAAGCGCTAGAACTCTGGTTGTTGCCGTTAAGCCATGCGGAACTGCGGGTGGATCTGGAGACCGCCGGCAGCGATTTAGCCCACAGTGGTTTGTATCGCCAACTGTTCACCGGTCGCGACGATCAGCCATGGGCGCTGCTCAGTGGTCTGTACACCTTTGCTGCAACAGTTGATGATATCCGCAATCTGGCCGGGCTGGGCACCTTGGCTCAGGCCGCTGGTGCGCCCTTATTAGCCGCCGCTGATCCCGGTCTTGTGGGCTGCCCCACTGCGGCGGATCTTGCCGATCCCGACCGCTGGCAACCACTGGATCCGGTGATTGCAGAACGCTGGCAGGCGCTACGGCGCAGTGTGGTTGCCCCGTGGCTGTGTTTGGGATTGCCCGACTTGCTGATGCGCCAGCCCTATGGCCACCGAACTGATGCCATCGACAGCTTCGCCTTTGAAGAGCAGCCTTCAGTACCGCAGGATCTACTCTGGGGTTCAGCCGCATGGGGTTTGACCGTCGGGCTGGGACTCGGCTTGCAAGACCCCGACACGCCGCTCGATCCCGGTTTGGCCGTCACACTGGCCGATTTGCCTACCTTCAGCTACCACGCTGATGATGAAACCCGGCTACAAACCGCCACTGCGGTGGTGCTCAGTGAACGCGCCGCCCAGGCC
>SKOM01000196.1 GCA_007120095.1 Candidatus Competibacteraceae bacterium
CTGCGCAAATGCCACAGGTCGCGGCCATAGTGTACGGTACACTCGGCACCAAAGGGGTTGTCGTCAAGTACTTTCTGCATGGCCTTGGCCCAGCGCTTATTGCCGTTGTGACACAGAATATGCGTGGGTTCAGCACCGAGTTCCAGCAGAAAATGCGCCATACCCATGGCAAAATCCGGATCCCCGTACAGGGCGAATCGCTTGCCATGCAGCCATGTATGACTGTCTTGCATCATATCCATTAACCGCCCGCGCTCCACAGCTAGCGACTCCGGGATTGCCTTGCCGGTGATTTCCGCCACCTTCATCAGAAACTCATCGGTCCACTCCAAACCCATGGGAATATTTAGCTTGGGTATCTCATGATCCCATGTCGTGCTGATAAATTTCTGGGTTTTATGCAGTTGCCACGGTTGCAGCAAAATGGTGTTATGGGCATTCGGGGCGTCTTTAATCTCGTCCATGGTGGTGCCGCCGGCATACATGCGGTATTCGCCATCCGACGGGGTATCCAGCACATCGGTCGGATCGCATAACAGGGTGGCGTCCACATCCATCTCGGCCATCATGCGTTTCATGACCCGGTAATTGCCCAAATAGGTTTCAAACCCTGGCACCAGATTGAGCTTGCCGTTTTGTCCCGGCGCTTTGCCCTCCATGGTATTGAGGGTGAAATAGCGCATAATGCCTTCAAACATATTATCCCAGCCGGTGATGTGGCTGCCGACAAACGATGGAGTATGGGCAAACGGTATAGGAAAGTCTTCGGGGACAGTACCGGCCTTTTTGACATTGCCGATGAAGGCATTAAGATCGTCGCCAATGACCTCTGCCATGCAGGTGGTTGACATGGCAATCATATCGGGCTGGTACAAGGCTATGGCGTTTTCCAGACCGTCGTTCATGTTCTTCTGCCCACCGAATACCGCAGCGTCTTCATTCATGGAATCCGACACACAGGCAATCGGTTCCTTGAAATGGCGGTTGAAATAGGTGCGAAAATAGGCCACACAACCTTGTGAGCCATGCACATAGGGCAGGGTGTTGTGAAAACCCAAGGAGCACAGCACGGCCCCCAGAGGCTGGCAGGCTTTGGCAGGATTGACCGTCAGTGCTTTGCGCTCAAAATTAAGCTCTTGGTACTCCAGCGTGGTCGTCCAGTTGAACACTTCCTCGACTTTATCGGCCGGTGGACCTTCTTCGAATAATTCCTGCTTATTCTTGAGATTGGCCTGATACTCTTCACTACTGAATAAAGGATAACAAGGCTTGATTTTTTCAACATCTTGCATTTCGATCTCCTCGCTTAGGCCGCAGCACGTATGGCGTCGCTGGATTTGGCCACTTTCCAGGGCGGGGTTTGTTTGCCCCAGCAGGGGTTGTTCAACGTCATGTCCATATCGCGGGCGAAGATGGCGAAACCGTCGTAGCCATGATACGGTCCGGAATAGTCCCAACTGTGCATCTGACGGAAGGGGATACCCATTTTCTGGAAGATGTACTTCTCCTTGACGCCAGAACCGACCAAATCCGGCTGCATGCGTTTGACTAATTCTTCCAACTCATAGCCGGTCACATCGTCATACAACAGGGTGGCGTTACCCATTTCTTTGATGGTGCGGTCATAGTCGTCATTATGGGCGAACTCATAGCCCGCACCGATGACTTCCATGCCCAGGTCTTCATAGGCACCGATAATATGCCGCGGACGCAGGCCCCCCACATACAGCATGACTTTTTTGCCCTGCAAGCGAGGCTTGTACTTGGCAATCACCTGTTCCATCATCGGCTTGTATTTGGCAATCACCCGCTCAGCGTTGTCTTTGATGCGGTCATCAAAGCAAGCCGCGATACGGCGCAGCGACTCCTCGATTTTCGTCGGACCGAAGAAGTTATACTCCATCCACGGAATGCCGTATTTCTCTTCCATGTGGCGGCTGATGTAGTTCATGGAACGGTAGCAGTGCAGCAAATTCAGCTTGGCTTTGGGGGTATTTTCCATCTCAGCCAGGGTGCCGTCGCCCGACCACTGGGCAATCACCCGCAGCCCCATTTCCTCAAGGAAAATACGCGATGCCCAGGCATCACCACCGATGTTGTAATCACCGATCAGGGTGACATCATAAGGAGTGGATTCAAAAGACTTGGCGTCGCGGTTAGACAATACCCAATCGCGGATCGCATCATTGGCAAGGTGGTGGACGAGAGACTGCGAGACACCGCGGAAGCCTTCGCAGCGCACCGGCACCACGACTTTATCGATTTCCTTGGCAGACTTTTTCGACACGGCTTCAATATCGTCGCCGATCAGACCAATGGGGCATTCGGACTGGATCGTAACGCCTTTATGCAGCGGAAACAGGGCTTCGGTCTCAGAGATGATGGTGGCGAGTTTTTTGTCACCACCAAAGACGATGTCTTTCTCCTGGAAATCGGAGGTAAAGCACAATTCGGAAAAGGCATCCACCCCGGAGGTTCCGGTAAAGTAGTTGCGTCGACCGGCGCGGGTATAGGCACCGCAACCGATCGGCCCATGGGAAAGATGCACCATGTCTTTGATCGGCCCCCAGACCACACCGCGGGAGCCGGCATAGGCGCAGCCACGCACAGTCATGACGCCGGGCAGCGATTTGCGGTTAGAGGTGATGCATTTTTTCGCCTGTTCAACGGATTGGTCGTTGACGGCGAGGTGCTTGGCACGATCTTTTTTGGCTTTTTCAGGATAGACCTCAAGCACTTCTTGGATCATGCTCTCGGTTTCTTCACGGCTGAGCGTGGACATTGCGAATTCTCCTGTGAACGTCGACACTAATCTGTGCACAACGTCGCTAGGTTGACTCTAAGAACCCGGCACACTGCACATCACCGGGATTAAACCAAGGGGGGATGCCCCGCGTAACAATGACAAATCAGGCGGCGGCCGCAGCGGCCTCCTCTGCGGCGACTTCCGCAGCGGCTTTGCCGACGATCTTTTCGTTGTCTAGCGATATCAAACCGAACTCCATCAACAAGTCTTCGAGTTCGTCCATGCTGATCGGTGTTGGGATGACAAAATTTTTGTTGTCGATGATTTTTTTGGCTAAAGCGCGGTACTCATCAGCTTGTTTGGCGGTGGGATCGTACTCGATCACTGTCATGCGGCGAATTTCAGCGTGCTGGACGATGTTATCGCGCGGAACAAAGTGGATCATCGTTGTGCCCATGCGGGACGCCAAGGCTTCAATCAATTCGTCTTCACGGTCGGTGTTGCGCGAGTTGCAGATCAATCCGGCCAAACGCACACTGCCTGAATTGGCGTATTTGACGATGCCCTTGCCGATATTATTAGCAGCGTACATGGCCATCATCTCGCCGGAAACGACGATATAGATCTCTTGAGCTTTGTTCTCGCGGATGGGCATGGCAAAGCCGCCGCA
>SKOM01000186.1 GCA_007120095.1 Candidatus Competibacteraceae bacterium
CCCTCGCTGCCAAAAGCATCCTGATAGCCTAATCGCTCAGGGGGGTGAACGCTTACGTCGGGCACGTCCTGTGCCCGACCTATACACTATCAAGAACAGTCCGGTAATCAAGGCGAACGATTGTATTAAGGCACTCGACGTAACCGCAGATTCAGCTCATGCAATTGCGCCTCAGCAACCGGGGCTGGGGCCTGAGTCAGTACACAAGCAGCGGTCTGGGTTTTGGGAAACGCAATCACATCACGAATGGAACGAGCACCAGCCATCAGCATCACCAGTCGATCCAGGCCAAACGCAATCCCCCCATGGGGTGGACAGCCAAAGCGCAGGGCGTCCAGTAGGAAACCAAATTTGCTCTGCGCTTCCTCGGCGCTGATGCCAAGAATATCAAATACCGCCTGCTGCATGGTCTGGTTATGAACCCGCACCGAGCCACCGCCAATTTCAGTGCCATTTAACACCATATCATAGGCTCGCGATAATGACCGACCCGGATCAGCCAACAGGGCTTGCGGCGATTCATCGCACGGTGCGGTAAAGGGATGATGCAGCGCGTTCCAGCGCTTTTCCTTGGTATCCCATTCGAACATCGGGAATTCCACTACCCACAGCGGTGCCCAGCCCGGTTCGACTAAGCCTAAATCATGACCCAGGCGCACCCGCAACGCTCCCAAGGCATCGTTGACGACTTCAGCACGATCAGCACCGAAGAAAACTACATCGCCGTTCTCAGCGGCAGTGCGCTGCAAAATACCGTGCAGTACCGCATCCGGTAAAAATTTAACAATGGGAGATTGCAGCCCTTCACGCCCGGCAGCACTATCATTGACCTTGATATAAGCTAAACCTTTGGCCCCATAACGGCCCACAAACTCGGTGTAGCCGTCGATGTCCTTGCGGGTGAGTTTACCGCCAGCAGGCAGGCGCAGTGCGGCAACTCGCCCTTGCGGGTCAAGTGCTGGGCCGGAGAACACCTTGAAATCGACCTCACCCATCAGATCGGAAAGTTCCACCAGCTCCAGTGGAATGCGTAAATCGGGCTTATCCGAGCCATAACGATCCAGCGCTTCAGCATAGGCCATACGTGGGAAGGGATCGGGTAACTCCACCGCCAACACCTCATGGAACAGGTGGCGAATCAAAGCCTCCATGAGCGTGGTAATCTCAGTTTCATCAAGAAAGCTGGTTTCCACATCGAGCTGGGTAAATTCCGGCTGCCGATCAGCGCGCAGGTCTTCATCACGAAAACAGCGGACGATCTGATAATAGCGATCATAACCGGCCATCATCAGCAATTGCTTAAACAACTGAGGTGATTGCGGCAGGGCAAAAAAATTGCCGGGATGGGTGCGGCTGGGTACGAGATAATCCCGCGCACCTTCGGGGGTGGCACGGGTTAGCATGGGGGTTTCAATATCGAGAAACCCGTGTTGATCCATGAATTGGCGGATTGCGCTGCTGACCCGAGCACGCAGCATTAAACGCTGCTGCATCTCAGGGCGGCGCAGATCTAAATAGCGATAGCGCAACCGCACTTCTTCAGACACATCATCGTCGTCCAGTTGGAAAGGTACTGGTTCAGAAGGGTTCAGTACCGTTAGCTCACGGGTCAAAATCTCGATGCGTCCGGTTGGTAAATTAGGGTTTTGTGTTCCTTCGGGGCGAAATCTCACCCGACCTTGTACCTGAACGACGTATTCATTGCGCACCCGCTCAGCGTTAGCAAAAGCTTCGGGAGTATCGGGGTCGATAACCACCTGAACCAATCCCTCACGATCACGTAGATCGATGAAAATCACACCGCCGTGGTCGCGCCGACGATGCACCCAACCACAAACAGTGAGGGTTTGATCAAGAAGTTGTTCGGTGACTTGGCCGCAGTAATGGCTGCGCATGAGGTTGATCCCTTGAGCAAAATAAAACCATTAATTTTACCAAAAAAATCTTTTTTATACAAGTGCTCAGCACGCATATAATGGCTAGAGACCGGCGGCCAATGACGTAGACGCTTTGCCACAGTACAGCAGGCTGATTACGCGTCCGGCCTATGCCGGTACGCGCTGGAATACAGTGAGTTGCCGATTAAAATACCATACGCATAGTGATTCAGGCAGCCGCCGACCCGCCCTTGCTGCTGGTTGAATCGCTGCCACTCGGTGCAGTCCGAGTAGGCTTGGTGCTGCTGTCGGTTTTAGTCTCGGTCTTAGCCGTCGTGGCTTGATCACCGTTTTTGGTTTCTGCCCCCGGTTTGGCATTGGCATTCGATTTGGACTCGCCTGCCAGATTGCGCCGGTTGTCTGATTTGAAATCCGTCTCGTACCAGCCGCCGCCTTTGAGTCGAAACCCAACTGCTGATATCAGCCGTTTCAGAGACGCTTGGCCACATGCCGGGCAATCCGTCAGAGTAGGATCGGAAAATTTCTGTAAGGCTTCTAATTTATGGCCGCAAGCCGCGCAGCGGTATTCATAAATCGGCATAATTCGGTGCTCTCTTGAGTTGTCATGGAACGGGCAAATTGATACCGCTGTCGCATAGTGGGTGCAAGTTCGCTAGTTTCAATAACAGCGACCGGATTTTTTTGGCGCAGATGCTGAATAGGCAAATTAATCAAACTAACGGTATCATGCGAAGCTGATCAACTTAGTGCAGTATTACCGATTATCGAAAAAATATGAAATATACCGTCTTGGCTTGTCTCGTAGTGTTATCGTTTGGCCTCAGCCCAGTTGCTCAGGCGTTGTGCGACCAGCCCCCTGGACCACGGGTTATGTGGATGGGGTGTGATAAAGCAGGCATTGACCTGAGCGGCGCCAATTTGAGTAATGCGGTGATGACCCGCGCCAATTTAAGCGGTGCCAACTTCCAAGAAGCCCGTCTGGATCGGGCTGACTTTGGCAATGCAGATTTAACCGGCGCTGATTTTTCGGGTGCTCAGCTCATCGGCACCCGTCTGGTGAGCGCCGTGCTGAGTGATGCCCGTTTTGTCGGCGCCTACATGCCGGGTGTGCGTCTCAATCGGGCGCAACTCGCCCAAGTGGATTTCAGCGGGGCCGATATGAGCGGCGCCCAGTTGCGGGGAGCCAATTTGGCCGGTGCTCTGCTGATCGGCACGGATTTACGCGATGCTGACTTAGATAATGCTGATCTTACCGGGGCCGATCTCAGCGGCAGCCAGTTTAACCGAGCCTCGTTGCGCGGGGCGATTCTCGAAAATACCCTGTTCATCGGTGCCGATTTGAGCAACGCCCGGATCGATGGGGGCGATTTACTGAACGCTGATTTCACCGATGCGCAATTATCACGCGCCAATTTGCATGATACCCGCATGGACGGTGCCGTTTTTGAGGGCGCCCGACTGGATAGCA
Source organism: Candidatus Competibacteraceae bacterium (assembly GCA_007120095.1). Taxonomy (GTDB): domain Bacteria; phylum Pseudomonadota; class Gammaproteobacteria; order Competibacterales; family Competibacteraceae; genus SKOM01. The sequence goes on from SKOM01000186.1 coordinate 3,367, forward strand.
CGATTTGGGCTGATCGGCGGCGTTGTCGCCCCGGCTCGGTGGGA
>SKOM01000124.1 GCA_007120095.1 Candidatus Competibacteraceae bacterium
ATCCACACCCGCATTGACGAGATGTGGCGGCAGGTGTTTGAGCGCGCCCGTGTCGGCAATACTTACGTCAACCGCAATCAAATCGGTGCGATTGTCGGGGTGCAGCCCTTCGGTGGTCAGGGGCTATCGGGTACCGGGCCCAAAGCCGGTGGTCCGCATTATCTGCAGCGCTTTGTCGCTGAGGTAGGGAGTGATGGGGCCGGGGCTGAACCCGCCTCCGCTGTCGATTTTAACGCCCCCTTGCTGTCCAAATCGGCGCTAGCGGCGGCTTGGGAAACCCTGGAAAACGCAGGACATGCCTGGTCGGCACCGGTCGATCAGCGTGCCTTAGCGTTGGAGCAGGTGGCCAACGAGCTGGAGCACAAAGAGAATGCCCTGGCGGAAAATAGCGCGGTACTGCGCCATTGCACCGATCATCTGCGTTTTTATGCGGCACAAATCCAAAATGAATTTGCCGTACCGTTGGCCTTGCCCGGCCCGACCGGGGAGCGTAATGAGCTGTCATTATGGCCGCGCGGGCCATTGGTGTGCTTATGTTTAGGCGATGTCGGTGCGGGAGCTCTGGCGGTACAAGTCGGGGCGGCCTTGGCTGCCGGTAATCCGGTATTAGCCTGGCATGCTGACGAATCCCTGGCCCTTGAAGTGGTGGACTTATTCCATCAGGCTGGGGTGCCGACGGATAAAGTATTGGCCGTGGGTCATGGGGTCGATGCGCCCTTATCGGCTTTAGTGGCCAACGAACATATCGCGGGGGTGGTCTGTGCCGGACCGATGACGGCTGCCAGTGCGCTGAACCGGATACTGGCGGCAGGTGAGGGGATGATTCGCCCGTTGATTCTGTATCGCGAATCCAGCCGAGCGCCCGGTGGCCTCGGTCACCCCACTGCCAGCAGCCCGCATTATTTGTACCGCTTCGTCCATGAACGTTCGCTGAGCATCGACACCACGGCATCAGGCGGTAACGCTTCGCTGTTGTCGATTGAAGACGGTCCAAGTTTGCCGGGGCAGAATTGACGTGAATAAAGTCATTATTACCTGCGCGATTACCGGCAGTATTCACACCCCCTCGATGTCGCCGTATTTGCCGGTGACACCGGATGACATTGCCTCAGCCGCCATCGCAGCGGCCGAGGCTGGGGCGGGTATCTTGCATTTGCATGCCCGCCATCCCGAGGACGGTCGCCCGAGTCAAGACCCTCAATGGTTCGCCCGGTTTTTGCCGCGGATTAAACAAGCCTGCGACGCGGTGGTGAATCTCACTACCGGTGGTGGGCAGGGTATGAGCGTCGCCGAGCGGCTACAACCGGCTGTACAGTTCCAACCCGAGCTGGCCTCGCTAAATATGGGGTCGATGAATTTTGGGTTGTACCCGATGTTGAACCGCTTTAGCAGCTTTGAACATGAGTGGGAGCGTACCCATCTGGAAAACAGCCGGGATGCGGTGTTTAAAAATACTTTCGCGGATATCCAATACATTCTCGAATCTTGTACCGACCAGGGAACCCGTTTTGAATTCGAATGTTACGATGTGGGGCATTTATACACCCTAGCGCATTTTCTGGAGCGTGGTTTAGTCAAACCGCCGTTGTTGGTGCAGACCGTATTCGGCATTCTGGGCGGGATCGGTGCCCATCCCGAAGATGTGCTGCACATGCGCCGCACGGCGGATCGCTTGTTCGGCGCTGACTATCACTGGTCTGTACTCGCCGCCGGTCGCCATCAACTGCCATTGACCACCCTGGCAGCCAGTATGGGCGGCCATGTGCGCGTTGGTTTGGAAGATTCTTTATGGGACGGACCAAGCCAGTTGGCGAAATCCAACGCGGCTCAAGTCCGGCGGATTCGCCAGATTGTGGCGGGCCTGGGACGCGATATTGCCTCTCCCGATGAGGCAAGACAACTGCTGGCGCTGAAAGGCGGCGATGCAGTGGGTTTTTAGCGCGGCCTATGCATGAGATGTCGCTGTGCCTGTCCATGGTCGATTTACTCACCGAACGACTGTCTGCCGAAGGGGGGCATCGGATTGTGCGCATTCAGGTCGAAATCGGGGCGTTAGGCCATGTCGAACCCGAAGCGCTGGCCTTTTGTTTTAGCAGTGCTGCCCGGGGTACGCCGGCTGAGGGAGCTGAGCTGGAGATCCGCGTGCCGCCTGGCCAGGCCTTTTGTGCCGACTGCCAGCGCCGCGTGCCCTTGAATCAGTACCTCGACCCGTGCCCGGAGTGCGGTGGTTATGCCCTGCAGGTGGAAAGCGGCGATCAATTGCGGGTGACTGCGATGGAGATCGAAGCGGTGAGTTGAATCGCCATGTCCCTGTCGGCCATCGAACAGGCTCGTTCTGAAGAGCCATCGAAGTGCTATTCTCGCAAAAAGTGGAGGTGAGTCTAATGTGTACAGTCTGTGGTTGTCAGTCAGAACACGCCCATGATCATCAGCATGATTCTGATGATGCTTTGAATTTTGCCACCGGCGCAGCGGGTACTTCCGCGCCCGGCCAGTCCCAGAGGCGGTTAGTGCGGGTGGAGCAGGATATTCTCGCTCGCAATAATGCGATTGCCGCTGAAAATCGCGCCCGTTTCAGTGCGGCCGATGTCTTGACGCTGAATCTGGTTTCCAGCCCCGGCGCGGGCAAGACTTCACTGCTGGTGGCTACCTTAGAGCGCTTAGGTTCGACTCTACCGCTGGCGGTGATTGAAGGCGATCAGGAGACTTCAGCCGATGCTGAACGGATTCGCGCCACGGGTGTTCCGGCTGTGCAGGTCAACACCGGCAAAGGCTGTCATCTCGATGCCCGCATGGTGGCGTCGGCCATTGATCATATCGGACTGCCGGAACAAGGGGTTTTATTCATCGAAAACGTCGGCAATCTGGTCTGTCCTGCCGGTTTCGATCTGGGCGAGGCGCATAAAGTGGTGATGTGTTCGGTGACTGAGGGTGAAGACAAACCGCTGAAATATCCTGGCCTGTTTGCCATTGCCGATGTATTGCTGATCACTAAAATCGACTTGTTGCCCCATTTGGACTTTGATGTTGCAACCCTGATCAACAATGCCCGTCGGGTGAATCCCCGCATCGACATACTCCAGGTCTCGGCACGTTCGGGGAGCGGAATCGACGCCTGGCTGGAGTGGTTGCACGCAGCAGCGGCCCTGCGGCGTGTCGCCGGATCGTGATAACGATTATTTGCTTGTGAACTCATTGAGCTGAAAGGTTGAACGTCTCGCGATGGTGCTTACATGTCCAGAGCGGGATGAGGCTTCACCTTGGGATTGGCCGTGGTGACTGGTTTTGGCATTCGGTGTATGGCCTGGTTTCCCCTCACTTTGGTCAGTGAAGCTGACTAAAGACTTCCGGGTGTTGCTCAGCAATGCGCAGAAGCGCAACCGCAGAACCCTGCGGCTTGCGCCGA
>SKOM01000164.1 GCA_007120095.1 Candidatus Competibacteraceae bacterium
GCAGGCAGGCAGGCAGGCAGGCACCCACTGGACATCTGCTGATTAAGGCTGGGTAAACTCCAGCCAACCCCAGCCACTCAGCGCCTGCCTATCACGCTTGCCCTGCCCCTTAAGCAAACCGCTCCACACGGGCAGCCCTCCCTCACGCATGTGTGGTCGCACCGCAGTAAATTCGACCTCAAGCGCCTGTGCAGGACGCTCTAATGACCAGGTCAGCGGGTAAAGGGGCTGAGTGGAATCCACCGGCCGCAAGCGATCACTGACCGGCTGCCAGGCTGGTGTGTCTGACTGTGCCGACCACAGCAGACACTCACCCAATGGCCGACCACCGCCGCTACGGCGCCGCAGTTGCAAACAGCGCAGCGCCGTTCCCTCTTCCAGCACCAACCACAGCCGGTTCAGGCTTAACTGACCTTGCGCCACCGGCAAGCGGCGTCCCCAGACATGTTCCAGCACAGCCTCCCCTGTCACAGGGTACTCCTCAGCACCGTACTGCCACTGGCCCTGGACTTGCAGGTCTGGCCACCAATAACCATGACTGCCGGGTTGTGCCACGGCCAGCCCCGGCACACCGGTAATCGGCAGGGGCGGAGCGGTGGCCGCTTGCAGCCTGAGATTCAGACGGTGATCATCCAGCGCAGCGTGCAGGTGCCAGCAGTCACACTCCGGGTCAAATACCAGCGACCAGTCCTCCAGCCATACAGAATACAGCTCAGCACCGCTTAGCCCCAGAGCGTCGCGGCTATAACGCTCTTCGGCCCGCCCGTCCTGAGAGGAATCCAACACCAGCTGGGCGCGGTAAGCCTGTTGAGCAGCCCAGTGAGACGTGCGGTGAGTGGCATCGGTCGTCAGCGCTAGCCGATAAAAAGCCAGTTGAAATCCTAGGGTCTGGCGGGGGGTGTGCAGCCGTCCAACCACCAACCAGTATTCGCCAAATTGTTCCGGGTGGGCTCCATGATCGGCTGGGAACTGGTAATCCCATTTGGCCGGAGGATCAGCAAATGACTCAGCCGCAGTCAACAATACCTCGACCGGTAGGCGCTCAGCAGGCGGTGGTTGCGACGAATTTGTCGGCAGCATCCACCACATCAGGCCCAACAATCCGCTGAGCAACACACTACCTGTTATTTTATGAACACCACTGAACCGCATCGGTGCCGCTCCCGATTAAGCAAACGCTTCTATAGCCCGACGGAGTTCAAGCCGGGTCTGGGCGTATTCCGCCAAAGGTATGCCCTGAGCAATGGCCTCCCAGGCCTGGCAGATACTCGCTGCGCCCCCCGCAGGCCCAAGCGGGTGACTGAACACACCGCGTCCAGGTACAAACCCAAAATCAATGGAACCGACCTTCGCATACACATCACCCAGTGTACCGGCCCAATCGCTGCCTCCGGGTGCAGGTAATGAGGGTTTGATCGCCCCCAAGGCACGGGTACAGGCTGTGACGCAATCCAAAACTTCCGTCTCCGGAGTCATCATGCGCTGGCCAAAACCGGGCATGATAATCACATCCAGTCCGGCCAGACGCTGCAAAGTGGTCATGACTTGAGCGTGTAGGCCGTAGTGGGGCAGCCGACTGAACGCGGCAATCATGGGAAAATGGCCGACCAACGGCACGCGGGTATGCTTGCGCAACCAGCGTACAGCGCTCAGACCTGTGGTCATAGCGTTCACCATCAGCGCATTGGCCCCATTCGCCACGGCGATATCATGCAGCTCCAGCAGCCGATCCACCTCGTCGGTGATATAGGCCAGATAGATTTTACGGCGTCCGGTTTTAGCTTCGGCCTGACGACGTGCCTGGCCGAGCAGACGGCTGCGCTCCTCCAGAGTAGACCAACTCACATCAGCCAACATTTCATCGTCCTTGGCGATGTCCAAGCCACCTAACCAGCCCGCATAACCCGCTTGGGCAAACGGCTCGGGGCCAAGCCCGATATTAGGCTTGATCACCCCAAAGAAGATTGGTCGATCATACACATCCAGCCGTTCTCGCAAACCTTGAATACCGAATTTCGGCCCTTCAAAGGCCGCCAGATAGGTTTCCGGAAACTGGATATCCAACAGTTTGACCACAGGGATTCCGGGGGTAAAAAATACCCCCTCGCCACAGACCGCGCTGAGCAGATTCGGCAGTTTAGGGCCGAAGTTAGCGTGAGGATGGGCGATCTTGACCTGACAGGACTGGAAAGGCCCTGCTAATGGTGTGTGCAAGGCATAACTCAGATGCTGTTGCTGACCGAGCACTTGCAAGTCGATGACCTTAGCCCCGAAACGCGGACGGAAGTCCTCCTCCACTCCAATACGCTGCCATTGTGCGGTGGATTGTTCACTGCAAAAATGCGCGGCGGCCAAGCGAGGATCACCCTGACACTCGAAATAATAGTCCAGCAGCAGATAATCCTCTAGATCGAGAGCATGGGAATCGGCAAAAAAACCTTCTATATCTTTTTGTTGCACAACAGCTTATTCTCCCATGATATGCAATACAACCTGGCGGGCAGTGCGCGGGCCATCCAGCTCAACAAAAAAAACCGATTGCCACGTCCCTAGGACTAGCTCACCGTTGATGACTGGGAGACTCTGCGATGCACTCATGCACAGCCCGATTAAATGTGCATGGGCATTAGGACGGCCATCTACGGTGTCGTGATTATGCCCATAGTCATGATCGTGCGGCACCCACCGCTGTAAAAATTCGCGCATGTCCTGAGTCAGTCGGTCTTCTTTTTCGTTGATATTGATATATGCCGTCGTGTGTTTAGAGATTATGGTCAGCAAACCGTTATCCAAACGACTAGCCTCCACAAACCGCCGAACGGACGGCGTGATATCCACCCTGTCGATTGCTGCCATGGTGGTTAATGTCAAAGTTTCAGATCGGTAGTGCATTATGATGAAATACCCTGCATGCTGCATACATTGAGCTAAAAGACGAACGCCGATGCTGATGATCTCAGCGCCACATAGCCTAACAGCAAACGGATCGTGGCTGGAATGCGGATCAAGACCAGCAGCGGCTGCAAGCGACTATCAAGGAATTATAAGTCCGCCCTTAAGCTCAAAGGCAAACTGAGCATTTGGTGCTAACGCCACTGGAACTGATCGATCGGATCGCCGCCCTGGAGCCACAGCCACGGACGCATCGGCATCGTTCTTTACCACGGCGTACTGGTGCCCAACGCACTGCGGCGGCCAGGATAGAAAAAACTCCCTCCTGAGCGGATTCTGAAACAGGTTTTCAGCCTGCCTGGACGGCCGCCAGGTATTGGTCTTTAAGCTTGACGTAGTGCGCGGCCGAATAGCGCAGCATTTCCAGTTCCTGTTCGCTCAGACGCCTGGCCTGCTTGGCCGGTCGGCCGCGATAGAGCCAGCGAGATTCAAGGCGCTTGCCGGGGC
>SKOM01000109.1 GCA_007120095.1 Candidatus Competibacteraceae bacterium
AATAAGGCGCTCAGCATTAAGCTCAAGATGGTGCCCAATAAGACCGGTTTCATCTGGCGGTGTTTTTCAGCCATGATAATACACGGCACCATCAGCAGCACTGAGGGCGGCAATACCAGCAGATACAGTAACCAGTGATACGCCGGATCCAGACCCACCGTGTCGCGCAGCACCAAGGGAATAGCCATAAAACTGGCTGTCAACACTAAATGTAGCAGAAAAATACTGATATCCAGGCGCACTAACTGGCCATGGCTTAACAACCGCCGAAACTGTGCCGGCACCGGACGGCTATCCCGCTGGCGGCAACTGCGAATCGGTGTGGGCACCCAGACCACGACCAAAGCAATCCCGATCAGCGCCAGGCCGGCTGTGAACCAGAAAATCCCGGCAATCCCCAGCCAGGTATTGAGCACTGGGCCTAAAATCAAGGCCAGCGCAAAGGAGATACCGATGCTGACCCCGATAAACGCCATGACCTTGGTGCGTTGTTCTTCGCGGCTGAGATCAGCGGCCAAGGCCACAATCGCCGCCGCAATGGCTCCAGCCCCCTGTAAAGCTCGCCCGACCACAATCCAGATAATGTGATCCGCCAGCGCTGCCACGACACTGCCAAAAGCGAAAATCAACAGCCCGGCGATAATCACGGGTTTACGCCCGAGTCGATCCGAGAGCATCCCGAAGGGAATTTGCAGACACGCCTGCGTCAGCCCATAAGCCCCGATGGCCAAACCAATCAGCAAGGGCGTCGCACCGGTTAATTCATCGCTGTACAGGGCGAACACCGGCAGAATCATGAACAGACCCAGCATGCGTAACACATACAGCGAACTCAAACTCAATGCGGCCCGCCGCTCGCTGGGCAATAGCGCATCCGTTTGATCGTTTAAATCAGTCGTCGTCGTGGCCACAACTTTTGCTTCGCAGAAACTTGGGCGCTTATAGTAACAGCTTGACCCCAACATCGCTGACTGCGATTTCGCTACTGCAACCAACCATGATCCATGCCTAGCCTGCCCTTAATCAACTCTGAACCGAGCATCCGTATCCGCGGCGCCCGCACCCATAATCTACGCAGCATTGACTTAGATCTGCCGCGTCAGCGTCTGATCGTGTTCACCGGTCCCTCGGGTTCGGGAAAATCCTCGTTAGCCTTTGATACCTTATATGCGGAAGGCCAGCGGCGTTATGTTGAATCGGTGTCGCTGTATGCGCGCCAAGTGTTGGGCATCCTGGAAAAGCCGGATGTCGATGGCATTGACGGTTTAAGCCCGGCGATTGCCATCAGCCAGCAGGGCGGGACGACGAGTTCACGTTCGACCGTGGCGACGCTCACCCAGATTTACGACTATTTACGCCTGCTGTTTGCCCGTGTCGGCATCCCCCAGTGCCCAGAACACGGTATTGAGTTGCAGGCGTGGACGATCAGCCAGATGGTGGATCAGGTTCTGGCGCTGCCGGAAGGGACTCGGATCATGCTGTTAGCTCCGCTGCAAGGGGCTATAGCCAATTGGTCTGACTTATTGGATAACTTGCGTCGTCAAGGTTTTGTGCGCGCCCGCATTGAAGGCGCGATTATTGAACTCGATACTCCCCCGACACTCAGTCATAGCTCCGCGCCGACCATCGAAGTAGTGGTGGATCGCTGCAAGGTTCGCCCCGATCAGGCCCTGCGTTTGGCGGAATCGTTCGCAACCGCACTGCAATGGGGTGAGGGTCAGGTTAAAGTGGCGCTGATGGATGGCTCCCAGCCCGATTGGCTCTTGACTTCCCGTTTTGCCTGTCCAGTGTGCGATTATCATGTCGCCCCATTGGAACCCGCGTTGTTTTCGTTTAACACCCCCCGGGGTGCCTGTCCCACCTGTAAGGGCTTGCCCAGCGAACCAGTGTGTCCGGACTGTCAGGGCAGCCGATTGAACCGAACGGCACGCCATGTGATGGTGGCCGGCGTCAATCTGCCCGCTGTGAACGCTCTGACGGTGAACGAGGCTCAGCACTGGTGTCAACACCTGACTCTGCCCGGTTGGCGGGGTGAAATCACCGCCCGCCTGGTCGCCGAGATCATGCCACGACTCGGGTTTCTGACGGCTATGGGTCTGGGTTATTTAAACTTGGGACGCAGCGCCGACACACTATCCGGCGGTGAGCTGCAACGCATCCGTCTGGCCTCGCAAATAGGGGCGAGCTTAGCGGGCGTGCTGTATGTGCTGGATGAACCCTCGATTGGACTGCATCAGCGCGATAATGCCCGGCTATTGGCCATGCTGCACCGACTGCGCGATCTGGGTAACACCGTGATTGTGGTCGAACATGATGCCGATACCATCCGAGCGGCGGATTATGTCGTCGATATCGGCCCGGGAGCCGGTACTCAGGGGGGGCGAATCACTGCGGTCGGTACCCCGGCTGAAATCACCGCTAATCCGGCCTCATTAACCGGCCAGTATTTATCCGCCCAACGGTGCATCCCCCTGCCCAAGCGACGGCTTAAACCCAAGCGCTGGCTGCATATCCGCAAAGCCAGCGGCCATAATCTGCGCGATATTGATGCGGCTATTCCTTTGGGCGTATTGACCTGTGTGACTGGGGTATCGGGTTCCGGCAAATCGACCTTAATCAACACCACGCTGTACCGCTATATCGCTCGGGAACTGAATGGCACCACCGCCCTGCCCGCCCCTTGCCAAGCGGTTGAAGGGTTAGACCAGATTGATAAAATCATTACCATTGACCAGCGTCCCATCGGGCGCACCCCGCGTTCCAACCCCGCGACCTATACGGGGCTATTCGAACCGATTCGCGAGTTATTCGCCGCCACCCCCGAGGCTCGCTCACGCGGCTATACCCCCGGCCGCTTCAGTTTTAACGTTAAAGGCGGGCGCTGCGAAGCCTGCCAGGGCGATGGGGTGATTAAAGTGGCGATGCCGTTCATGCCCGATGCCGATGTACCCTGCGATGTGTGCCATGGCCAGCGGTTTAATCGCGAAACCTTACAAGTGACGTACAAGGGGTGCTCAATCGCTGACATCCTGGCCCTGAGTGTGGAACAAGCGCAGGGGTATTTTAAATCCGTGCCCGCCATCAACCAGCGCTTGCAAACCCTGATCGCTGTCGGACTCGGCTATCTCAGCTTGGGCCAATCGGCGACCACGTTATCCGGCGGCGAAGCCCAGCGGGTTAAATTAGCCCGTGAACTGGCGCGGCGGGATACCGGCAACACCTTATACATTCTTGATGAACCGACCACCGGCTTACATTTTCAGGATATTGAACAATTACTGCAGGTATTGTGGTTGTTGCGTGACCGGGGCAACACTCTGGTCATCATTGAGCACCATCTCGATGTGATCAAAACCGCAGACTGGATTATCGATCTCGGCCCTGAAGGCGGTCAGGC
>SKOM01000159.1 GCA_007120095.1 Candidatus Competibacteraceae bacterium
GAACAGGCTCAGCTCGCTGCCGAGCGTGCCGAGCAAATCCAGCAGTTGACTCGGGCCAAGGATGAACAGGCAGAGTTAGTTGCCAATTATCAGCAGCAAATTCAAGCATTACAAGAAGATAACAGCAAACTGCAAGACAAAGTTCAGAGTGTGCAAGCTAAAGCTAAAAAAGCCAAAAATTCGGATGCTTGACTAGAACCGGCTCAACAGTGCCGCTAGTTGCAGCGGCACGTTAACCGCCACGTTCAATAAACGCGGCAACGTCTGAATGGCCTGTAACTGCGCAAATAACTGCTCCGCAGGCAGGGTGTGACTGAGTTGCCTTAACGACTCGGCTAAATCAGGGTGCGCCAGTCGCGGCGGTGACGTCTGACAAAATTTCAGGCGAATCATATCCTGCTGCCAAGTCAATAACCACTCCACAACCTGAGGCTGTTTAGCCCAACGGTTGGCCCATTGATCCGGGCTGAGTCGCCTGTGTATGACCTGTTGATAGTCAGCGAAGCACTCACGACGCTGGGTCAGTTCCTCGCTATGAGCCATCGCCAAAGCCCGCAGAGGTGCCCCACCGGCTAAGCTTAACACTAATTCTGGGGTGGCATCGGCAGGCAAGGATTTGGAGAGCTGCCCCCACTGTGATTGCAACCACGGCAAAGCCTGCTCAAATCCTGGGCGGCTAAAATTCAGGCGTTGGCAACGACTGCGTACTGTGGCAGGCAAACCCGCCAAACTCTCCGCGAGTAAAATAATCAGCCGTTGCGCCGGAGGTTCTTCCAAGGTTTTCAGCAAAGCATTAGCCGCTTGCGGATTCAGCCGTTCAGCGGAGTCCAACAACGCTATACGATACGCACCGAACTGACTGCTGTGCTGCATAAAGTCGCTGAGTCCGCGAATCTGATCCACTTTAAGCGGTTTATCCGCCGCCTCAGGGGCGATGTGGTGAACATCGGGGTGGACACCGCTGTGCAGTTGGCGACAACTGCGACACTGCCCGCAAGCCTGCGGCTGCTGATCGACAACCTGCGGTTGCCGACACAACAACCAATACGCCAAGGCCATGGCCAGGTGACGTTTGCCCAAACCGCTGGCACCGACGAACAATAGCGCATGCGCGGGTCGAGACTGTAGATGCTGCTCGGTGAGATTGCGCCACGGGTCGTGCTGCCACGGCAAGGGGCTGAGACGGTGCGCCACGTTTATCGCCACGCCGTCATCCGTTCAAACAGCACCGAGGCAATCCTACGCCCCACGACCTCGGGTGGATGATCGGCCGCAATAATTCGATAACGCTGGGGATCGCGATAAGCACGCTGTAGATACGCTTGACGCACTCGCTCGAAAAAATTGCGGCCCTCACGCTCAAAACGGTCAGGCGCCACGCCACGCTGCAAGGCACGCAAGCGGCCTTGTTCAACCGGCAGATCCAGTAAAAACACACAATCAGGACGCAGCTCAGCCTGCACCCAATCTTCTAAAGCGGCAATCCGATCCTCGGCAATGCCGCGCCCCCCGCCCTGATAGGCATAACTGGCATCGGTGAAGCGGTCACACACCACCCAATCGCCCCGAGCCAGAGCAGGACGAATGACCGTGGCTAAATGCTCGGCACGGGCGGCAAACATCAATAAGAGTTCCGCATCCGCTGTCACCGCCGGTTGCTGCGGGGACAATAAACGCTCACGCAGGGATTCACCCAGTGCCGTGCCCCCCGGTTCGCGGGTGACCACAACGGATAGACCGGCGGCCTGCAAATACTCCTGAACCCGAGCAAGCTGGGTGGTTTTACCCGCTCCCTCCGGTCCTTCCAAGGTAATGAACCGACCAGACTGTTTCACTGGCTGAGCCGTCGATAGGCTTGCACCGCCCGATTATGTTCTTGCAGTGTCCGGGAAAACACATGCCCCCCGTGACCATCCGCGACGAAATACAAGGTATCACCGGGGGCCGGATCAACGGCGGCCGCCAGCGCCGCCCGGCCAGGTAAGGCAATCGGGGTTGGCGGCAGACCGGGCCGCGTGTAGGTATTGTGAGGATGATCCTGGCGTAAATGGGAGCGCAGCAGCGGCCCTTGGAAATCCGCAGCCCCCAAACCGTAAATCACCGTCGGATCGGTTTGCAGCAACATGCCTCGACGTAAACGCCGCACAAACACTCCGGCCACTTCACGACGTTCAGCGGCTACACCGGTTTCTTTTTCAATAATCGAGGCTAAGATCAACGCGGCATAAGGCTGTTCAAAAGGCAAATCGGCTTGGCGTTGCGCCCATACGGTGTCCAGTGCTTCACGCATGGCGTTATGGGCGCGGCGTAAGAAGGCTAAATCCGTGGTACTGCGGGGGAAGTGATAAGTCTCCGGCAAAAACCAACCTTCCGGATTCTGCTCTGGCTGCCCTAGCCCTAAACGCGCCATGATCTGCTCATCGCTGAGGCCGTCCAGGGTCACAGTGATAGCGGGATGATTGTGCAAGGCATCCATAAGCTGGCGAAATGTCCAGCCTTCGACCACCGTCAAGCTGTATTGCACTACGCGCCCGGCCACCATATCCGCCAGCAATTGCCTCGGCGTCATATTGGCGTGTAACCGATATTCCCCTGCCTGAATCCGCCGGGCATCGCCGCTCAGACGGGCATGAATTCGCAGATACCAGGGATGGTTGATCACTCCGTTCGCTTGTAAATCCTCGGTGACACGCTGAATCGAGGCACCACGCGTCACCGTATAACGCCACTCCGACTGGGGTGGCGTCACTGTGCTATTGAGGAAACGCTGATAATCCTGATAAACCCATAATCCCGCTCCCGCCACAACCAGCAGCAGTATTAATAAAGCCCACCCGAACCTGCGCATCATCAATCCAGTCGGCTGAATATCACAGAGCCGTTAGTACCACCAAAACCAAAAGAGTTGGATAAGGCGATGTTAATTGGACGCTGCTGCGCGGTATGCGCAACATAATTCAAATCACAACCGGGTTCAGGCCGATCCAGGTTGATCGTCGGTGGGGCGACCTGATCGCGCAGGGCCAAAATTGAAAATATTGCCTCAATACCGCCCGCCGCACCGAGTAGATGCCCTGTCATGGATTTGGTCGAACTAACGGCGAGACGATAGGCATGCTCGCCAAACACACTTTTGATCGCATCGGATTCGATTTTGTCGCCCGCCGGGGTCGAGGTGCCGTGGGCATTGATGTAATCAATCTGATCCGGATTTAAGCCAGCATCTTGAACGGCCAGACGCATACAGCGCCGTGCGCCATCGCCTGATTCTTCAGGCAGGGTCATGTGATAGGCATCGCCACTCATGCCAAAACCGACCAGTTCAGCATAAATACGCGCACCACGGCGACGCGCATGCTCGTATTCTTCCAGCACCAATACCCCCGCCCCGTCACCAAGAACAAAACCATCGCGGTCGATGTCCCAAGGCCGGCTCGCGGCTTGCGGATCATCGTTGCGGGTTGACAAAGCTCTTGCGGCGGCAAATCCACCTAAGCCAGTTGGCGTGGTACCGCGTTCCGCACCACCTGCAACCATCACATCGGCATCACCATAGGCAATCATCCGCCCTGATAAACCGATGCTATGTGTCGCTGTGGTGCAGGCCGTCACAATGGCTAGGTTCGGCCCCTTAATGCCGAGTTTGATTGACAAATTACCGGAAATCATATTGATGATACTGCGCGGCACATAGAACGGCGTGATTTTACGTGGCCCGCCGTCCAAGTAAGCCTTATGGCCGTCTTCGATACCTTGCAAACCACCAATGCCCGCTCCAATGGACACCCCCACACGTTCAGCATTAGCTTCCGTGATTTCCAAACCGGCATCATTCACCGCATCGATCGCGGCTACCATGCCATAGTGGATAAAGGCATCCATTTTGCGGGCCTCACGCCGGTCAATATAGGGATTGATATCTAACCCATTGATCGCACCAGAGAAACGCACCGAAAAACCATCGGTGGGAAATGTTTCGATGGGGCTGATGCCACTGCGCCCTGAAAGGATGGCGTCCCAAGCACTGTCAACCGTATTGCCGACCGGGGAAACGATACCTAACCCCGTGATTACCACCCGTCGCTTACTCAAATTGGCCTCCCTAATCGCGTTAAACGATGCGGCCGCAGTCACAATCTGATGACTGCGGCCGCCCCAATTTAACTTCTGATTAGTTACCTAGGTTGGCGTTGATATAGTCAATAGCCTGCTGAACTGTAGTGATTTTCTCGGCATCTTCGTCAGGAATTTCACATTCAAATTCCTCTTCTAACGCCATCACCAGTTCGACGGTGTCCAAGGAATCAGCACCCAAATCATCCACGAATGAGGACTCCAAGGAGACCTGCTCTTCTTTGACGCCTAATTGCTCGATGATAATTTTCTTAACCCGATCTTCGACTGTGCTCATGATTATTCAGATCCTCGCATATTGCGTTTTATAGGGGTTTATTACCCCATATACATACCACCATTGACGTGCAGGGTCTCCCCTGTGATGTAACTGGCACGATGAGAAGCCAGAAAAGTGACGGCGTGGGCGATATCCTCGGTCAAACCTAAGCGACCCAGTGGAATATCACTCACGATTGCTGTGCGCTGCGCTTCGCTCAAGACCCGGGTCATATCGGTATCAATCATCCCCGGTGCTACCGCATTGACGGTGATATTGCGACCACCCACCTCACGCGCCAGCGATTTAGTTAAACCGATAACGCCCGCTTTAGCCGCAGCATAGTTACTCTGTCCGGCATTGCCAGTAGCGGCAATCACCGAGGTAATATTGATAATCCGCCCCCGCCGAGCTTTAAGCATACCCCGCAGTACGGATTTACTTAATCGGAACAAAGCGCTGAGATCGGTATTAATCACCGTATCCCATTCGCTGTCCTTCATGCGCAATAACAGATTGTCACGGGTCACCCCGGCATTATTGACCAGCACGGTCACCGCACCGAACTGTGCTTCAATCAGCTTGATCAACGTATCGACAGCGCCTACCTGGGTCACATCCAGCGCCATGCCTTTACCGGCAATGTCGTGTTGTTGCAGCAAGGCGCTGATGCTCTCAGCTCCTGCATCGCTAGTGGCCGTACCCACCACAGTGGCTCCTAAGCGCCCCAGATCCAGGGCGATGGCCTGACCGATGCCGCGGCTAGCGCCAGTGACCAAGGCAATTTGGTCGTCCAGTCGTTCGCTCATTTGCATTCTCAGTAATTCAATAAAACCGAACCCCAGGTAAACCCACCCCCGAAGGCTTCCAGTAACACGGTATGACCGGGTCGGATACGCCCATCGCGCACGCCCACATCCAAGGCCAACGGTACCGAGGCCGCTGAAGTGTTAGCATGATAGCGCACTGTACTGATCACCCGCGACATGGGCAAACCAAGCTGACGCGCCGTGGCGACCAGAATACGCTCGTTGGCTTGGTGGGGCACCAGCCAATCAATGTCCTCAGCATTCATTTGATTAGCGCTCAGGGTTTCATCGACAATCCGCCCTAGAGTGCGCACGGCCATTTTGAACACCTCACCACCGCGCATGGCGACGTAAGCCTGATTCAGGCACGTCTGATCATAACCGCTGGACACGCCAGCAGGTACCCAAAGGAGTTCTTTATAACGACCATCAGCATGCAGGTGGCTGGACAAGATACCCGGTTCCTCTGCGGCTTCCAACACCACCGCGCCGGCACCATCGCCGAACAAAATGCAGGTGGTGCGATCAGTCCAGTCAAGAATCCGCGAGAAGGTTTCAGCCCCGACAACCAGGGCACGACGGGCGCTGCCCGTGCGGACGAATTTGTCGGCGATGCCTAAAGCATAAACAAAGCCTGTGCACACTGCCTGGACATCAAAAGCCGCGCACCCATTAGCGCCCAGACGGGCCTGGATTTGGGTGGCCACACTGGGGAAAATATGGTCAGGGGTCGTGGTTGCTACCACGATCAGATCCAGCATGTCACCGCTGATACCTGCCGCTTCCAAGGCACGCCGGGCAGCATGTTCAGCCAGATCGGCTGCGGTTTCACCGGCAGCGGCGATATGACGCTGCTCAATACCCGTGCGCTCGAAAATCCACTTGGCGCTGGTATCGACCCTTTGTTCCAAATCAAAATTGGTGAGTATCTGTTCCGGCAAATAACCGCCAGTACCAATAATCCGTGCGTAGTTCACAACATCTGCCTTTCGCTGTCCATGGGTATGAAATACCTGCCGATATGCTGTGGCACAGCGTTGTAGATTTCTGACTGAGCCTCCCGTATGGCATTGGCGAAAGCCGTGACATCCACATCACCATGGCTTTTGACCACAATGCCGGTCAAGCCCAGCAAACTCGCCCCATTATAGCTGCCGGGGTTGATTTGCCGACCCAGTCGGCGCAGAATCGGCGAAGCAATCAGACCACACAAACGCGCCAGCAGATTCTGTCGGAAGGCTTGGTGTATAAAATGGCAGATTAACTGCGCAGCCCCCTCGCTGGCTTTGAGCGCGACATTGCCCACAAATCCGTCACACACTACCACGTCAACGTGATCCATAAATACCCCATCACCTTCAACAAAACCGACATAATTGAGGGAGCTATTGCTCAACAGCCGTGCCGCTTCCTTGACCTGTTCACTGCCCTTAATCTGTTCCTCGCCGATGTTGAGCAAGGCCACACGGGGGCGCTCAATTTTATCGACGGTGGCACACAGCAACGAACCCATGACCGCAAACTGTAACAAATGTTCGGCTCGACTATCGACGTTCGCGCCCAAATCCAACATGCGAACCTGACCGTGCACGGTTGGCAAGCGGGTGCAAATCGCAGGTCGCCAAATACCCGGTAGAGTTTTGAGCACATACTTGGCGATGGCCATCAGCGCGCCCGTATTGCCCGCGCTGACACAGGCATCGGCATCACCCTGTCCAACCAGGTTGATCGCTACCCGCATTGATGATTGCTGTTTTGAGCGCAAAGC
Source organism: Candidatus Competibacteraceae bacterium (assembly GCA_007120095.1). Classification (GTDB taxonomy): domain Bacteria; phylum Pseudomonadota; class Gammaproteobacteria; order Competibacterales; family Competibacteraceae; genus SKOM01. Next base: position 6,971 of record SKOM01000159.1, read on the forward strand.
ATAGGCCGGTGATTCGTCCATTTCCACTTGTTGAGGTGCATGGAGAATGACGATGGGCGCATGATCGGCCTGCGGATGCTTGCGCAACTCCGCCAGCAACAGCGGCTCTTGACCGACCAGGATAATGCGCAATTTGGGGCTTGCACAGGCCAGTGCTGCCGGCACCGTGACCGTCGGGCCGTGGTCTCCGCCCATCGCATCGATGGCGATAGTCGCCAACCGGGTCATGGTGACTTAGCCTGATGTGCCCACGTCAATGCAGCGATTAATCCTCACTGTCATCATCATCTTCGATGCGCTGAGCAATAACCTGTCGCCCACGATAATAGCCCTCTGCAGTGATGTGATGACGTCGGTGGGTTTCGCCGGTGGTCGGGTCAATGGACAGGGTTTGCCCGCGTAATGCGTCGTGAGCCCGCCGTGTATCCCGCTTGGAGCGGGTTTTTCGATTCTGTTGCACAGCCATGCTGTCATACTCCTGAACAAGAAAATAATGTCACAAACCATCCTGTCAGGATGATTCTGATTGATCACGCTGCCACAAGGCTCGTAACTCCTCGAAAGGCCTACGGCTTTCGATTTCGACAACCTCAGCAGGTTGACTGACTGGGGGCATTTGACATCCCCCCTCGGGATGGTGCGGAAACACCGGTAATAGCAGCAGCAGTTCATCTTCGACCGCGTCCGCCAATACGAACTCAGCGGTTGCAATCAAAGGCTCATAACCTGGCGCCAGACGCTCGACCGCTGCTTCGCTGACCACGATACCCAGACGCACATCGGCACCCAGCGATAACTCGCAGGGTTGCAGACAACGCTGGCATATCACGCTAACCTGCGCCTCAATCTGACCGCTAATATAAGCCTGTCCTTCCCGGTCAATACCAAATCGCCAGTCAATGTGCGGCTCACTTCTCAAAGCACACACATAGTCCGGCAAACGCCGTAGCTTGGCTCGAGGCAATTGACCCTGCAATCGCGCACCGTGTTTGGCCAGCGTCCAGGGGTTAATGCTATCAGGAAGGTTATCGCGCATAAACTCAACGATGATATAGTGCTCTGAAAATGGTGTAAAGACAGATTGTATTTCAACCGGAACTATTTTGCCTACAATGCCTGTTCAATTAAATGATTCATCGCGACAACTGGTACTCGCTTCCGCTTCGATCTATCGCCGCGAACTGTTGCAACGGCTCGGTCTGGCCTTCACGACCATTAAACCCAGCGTCGATGAAACCCCTCAGGCTGACGAACACCCCGCTGCTTTAGCCGAACGCTTAGCCACCCTGAAAGCTCGGGCGGGGGCGGCATCAACGCCGGGCGCATTAATCATCGGCTCCGATCAAGCCGCTGAACTCGACAACCAGATTTTAGGTAAACCCGGCAACCGGGCGCGCGCTGTTAAGCAGCTCAGCCAGCTTTCCGGGCGCTGTGTAGTGTTCCACACCGGTTTGTGCCTGCACGATGGGCGTGATGGTCGCGAACAGAGCACAGTCGTCCCTTACCGTGTGTGGTTCCGCTCGCTTGATCAAAACCTGATTGAACGTTATCTTGATCGCGAGCAACCCTATGACTGCACCGGCGCGTTCAAATCTGAACGTTTAGGGATTGCCCTATGTGAGCGTTTTCAAGGTGATGACCCCAATGCGTTAATTGGTCTACCGCTGATCCAATTGTGTCGGATGCTCGAACGAGTCGGCGTATCTGTCGTCTAACACCCGATATCCTCTCGGTCATCGAATCCCGGTTGCTGATGCTATGTACGCCACGTTACTTAACCTCACAGGCAGCGCTATCGCGCTATTACTGCTGTGTAGTCCGTTGGTGCAGGCGGATATTTTTACATGGACGGATGCCCAAGGCCGAGTGCATTACGGCGACCGCCCACCGGCAGACAGCGCCGCCCGCTCGCTGGATCCTGATCAAGCCAACGTCTCCACCATTGGGGGCGCCGCTCTGCGCTCAGAAGAACGGGAACTGTTAACGCAAATTGACCAGCGCCGTACCGAAGCCCAACGCGCCGCAGCCCGGCGAGCGGCCTTAGCGCCGATTATGATCACCCCGCCAGCGGCTCCGGAACCGCAACCCGCCACCCGCACCATTATCCGTTATCCGCTGCCGGCCTACCCCTATCCGGATTATAAGCCACGGCGCACAACCGGCTTAGGGCTGGAGCTGTCCACAGACCATTGGCGACTCCAATTCGGGCGGCAGATACACCACCACACGCGGCGACCCGTGCCTTATCGACCTTATCCGCGCCATGAGCATGACGGGCGCAAGCGCCACCGGACCGAGACCGAGATCGACCGCGATTCGCCTGCCGAGCACTCACGTCCACCGAACCGCTACCGTCCCCAGGCCACCCGCTGGCCGGGTTAATCCAGCCGATGTTCACGCCGGAACGGATGCGCCGGATAGACGCCGATGATTTTCATCATTGCAGTAAAATACTGTAACTCCTGTAAGGCATAGTCCACTCGCCGCTCAGCCACATGCCCCTCAATCTCGGCGTAGAACTGCGCGATAGTAAAAGCGTTATCAGTCATATAACTTTCCAGCTTGACCGTATTGACCCCATTAGTCGCAAACCCACCCAGCGCTTTATACAGGGCCGCCGGCACACTGCGCACTTGGAAAATTAAACTGGTAATGCTGGGGGTCGACGGGGGCGGGTCGCCGCGCTGTGCCGCCAGCACCACAAAGCGCGTGGTATTGCCCAGGCGATCTTCCAAACGGGTGCGCAACGACACCAGCCCGTAAATTTCACCGGCCAGACTGGAGCCAATCGCGGCCACACTCGGATCACCCCGTTCAGCGATTTCGCGAGCGGCCCCCGCAGTATCTGCACTGTTGACCGGTTTGAGACCCAATTCACGGATCATACCTCGACATTGCGCCAGGGCTTGAGGGTGACTGTGGACACTGCGAATATCGTCCAAAGTGGCCCCTGGAATCGCCAATAAATGATGCTGCACCCGTAAAAAATGCTCACCGATAATGTATAAACGTGATTCCGGCAACAAGTAGTGAATATCGGCGACCCGCCCGCCCAAGGAATTTTCAATAGGCATCATGGCCAAACCCGCCTGGCCATTACGGATGGTATCGAAGGCGTCAGCAAACGTCTGACAAGGCAGGGTATCCAAGTGAGGGTAGACCTGCTGGCACATTAAGTGCGAATAAGCACCGGGCTGGCCTTGAAAAGCAATGGTTTGGCTGGAATCAGTGGGGTTCATGGATATTTAAGCATTGGTTAACAATCAGCCGGGCATTATCGAAGCCTCCTGCCGTACTGTCAATCTAGCGCACTGCAGCATGCGCACCGCGCAGTGCTTGCCATCGAGGCCAACAGCCTGCATATTGTGGCCCTAAATTATACCTTATGGAGCGTCTGCAAGCATGACTGATTCCCCTTACGTGCTGAATGTGACCGTCGAAAATTTTGAACAGGTTGTCCAATCCTCATTTCAAACCCCAGTGATGCTGGATTTCTGGGCACCGTGGTGCGGCCCGCGTAAATCGTTGACCCCGATTCTGGAAAAACTGGCGGCTGAATACGCCGGGGCTTTTGTGCTGGCCAAGATTAACACCGACGAGGAGCAAATATTGGCCACCCAATTGGGCATTCGTAGCTTGCCTACGGTGATGCTGATCAAAGATGGCCAACAACTCGATGGTTTTATGGGGGCGCAACCCGAGGGGCAGATTCGCGCCCTGCTGGAACAGCATATCGGTGCGGCGCAAGCGGCGGCTCCAGCCGGTGACCAGCGTCTGACCGAGGCAGAAACCTTGCTGGCCGCCGGTCAAGCCGAACAAGCGGTCGCCTTGCTGCAACTGCTGAGTGCCGATGAACCGGATAATCACGATTTGCAATTAATGCTGGCTCAAGCCTTGTTGCAAACCGGCGCTATCGACGAGGTTGAAAAAATTCTTGCCGGTCTGCCCAGCGAGCAGCAAGACAGCGATCAAGCCAAAGCGATTCGCGCCCGCATGCAGTTTGCCGCGCAAATGACCGATACACCGGAATTATCCGTGCTCCATGAGCGGCTGGAGACGGATCCCAAGGACATTGAGGCGAGGTATTTATTGGCGGTGCATTTGCTGGTGGCCGGTAATCATGAGGCGGCATTGGAAGAATTATTCACGGTGATGCGCCAAGACCGCAGTTTTCGCGATGATATTGGTCGGCGCAGCCTGGTCGATGCGTTTGCGATTATTGACGACCCCGCGCTCATTGCCCGCTATCGTCAACGCATGGCCAGTTTACTGTTCTGATGGGAGTTAAATCAGATCGCTGGATTCGGCAGATGGCGGCCGAACACGGGATGATTACGCCATTTGAACCCGATCAGGTGCGTACCGTGAACGGCCAGCGGGTGATTTCTTACGGTACTTCCAGTTATGGCTACGATATTCGCTGTGCCGATGAGTTTAAGATTTTCACCAATATCAACTCCAGCATTGTCGATCCCAAATCCTTTGATGCCGGTAGTTTTGTCGATCTGCAAGCCAAAGAGTGCATTATTCCGCCCAATTCATTTGCCCTCGCCCGCACCGTGGAATACTTCCGTATTCCACGGGATGTGCTGGTGGTGTGCTTAGGGAAAAGCACGTATGCGCGTTGTTTTCGCGGTGACACTCGGGTTGCTTTAGTGGACGGCAGCACACCGACTCTGGAGGATATGGCACACCGCGCTGAACACGGCGAACTGTTCTGGGGCTATAGCCTCGGCGAGTTCGGGCGAGTTATGGTCTCTTTGCTGGAAGCGCCGCGTTTCATCGGTCGGGATGCGCTATTGGAAGTCACCCTTGACCATGGCACGGTGATTCACTGTACGCCGGATCATGAGTTTATTCTCCGTGATGGACGCCGCCGGCAGGCGCATGAACTACGGGCGGCGGATGCGTTGATGCCACTGTATCGGCAATTAGCAAGAGGCTATGAAGTTGTTTATCAGCCATTGAATGGTCATCTCTACCCGACGCATCGATTGGCAGACGAATGGAATTTACGTAACGGCTTATACGAGGATATGCCCAACAGCCATCGACACCACAAGGATATGAATCGGCGCTTTCCCGAAGTAATTACAGCATTTCGTGGCCAGAATACAGGCTTGCGCAATCATAAAGTGGCTAGCGTACGGGAAATTCCCGGTGATCACGATGTGTACTGCCTGACCGTCCCCGAGGCAGGCAATTTTGCGCTGGAAGCAGGTGTTTTCGTCAGCAACTGTGGCATTATTGTGAATGTTACGCCTCTGGAGCCGGAATGGGAGGGACATGTGACACTTGAGTTTTCTAACACGACACCGCTTCCGGCTCGCATTTACGCCAACGAAGGTGTAGCCCAAGTGCTGTTTCTCGGTGC
>SKOM01000052.1 GCA_007120095.1 Candidatus Competibacteraceae bacterium
CCCGACACTCCACAACCACATGTCCTTGGGCGGCTCAAGCCAGGGATCTTCCAATAGGCCACCTTCATAGGAGATGTGCAGCAGATTGGCGTCCATGGAATACGGATCAACCTCGCCATGACGACGTTCCACCGGGATTCCCCGGTGTTGGGCATAGGCCAATAAACTTTCCCGAGAACTCAAATCCCACTCACGCCATGGGGCAATAATACGCATCCCCGGCTCCAGGGCATACGCCCCTAATTCAAAGCGTACCTGGTCATTACCTTTACCGGTGGCACCGTGGGCAATCGCGTCGGCACCTGTTGCGCGGGCAATTTCAACTAAGCGTTTAGCAATCAATGGCCGCGCTATCGAAGTGCCTAATAAATACTCACCCTCATAAATGGTATTAGCGCGGAACATGGGAAACACAAAATCACGGACGAATTCCTCACGCAGATCGTCAATATAGATTTCTCTTACCCCCATGCTCTGCGCCTTCTCACGAGCGGGCTCCACTTCGCCACCTTGCCCTAAATCGGCAGTAAACGTAACGACTTCGCAGTGGTAGGTGTCCCACAACCACTGCAGGATTACCGAGGTGTCCAGTCCCCCGGAATAAGCCAAAACTACTTTCTTAATAGCGGTCATCAATAGCACTCTTAAATAATTGAATCGAATAGATTAATCTGACTTAGCCCGGCGGCCAGCCCATGCGGCGACCGGCCAATAGATGCAAGTGTAGATGCCATACGTCCTGGCCACCGTCTTGATTGCAGTTAATCAAGACACGGTAGCCGTTCTCGGCAACACCGAGATCAGCGGCAATTTTACGGGCGGCGAGCAGCATCTGCCCAGCCAGCTCCGCATGATGATCACACAGATCGTTTAGGGTTGGAATCGGCTGCTTGGTAATCACCAGGATATGGATCGGTGCTTGCGGGTTAATGTCGCGAAAAGCCAGCAGTTCATCACTCTCGTAGACAATATCCGCTGGAATTTCCCGGGCAATGATTTTGCTAAAAACGGTTTCGATCATAATCTGCTGTTCCCCCCCAGGTAGCGGTTACCACTGGCGACGGCCAGCAAATGACCGGGCCAGGGTACCGCTATCCACATAATCTAACTCCCCCCCCACAGGAACACCGTGGGCAATGCGACTCACTGCCACCTCACGTTCGCGAGCCAGTTCGGCGATGTAGTGGGCGGTAGCCTCGCCTTCGACCGTGGCACTGGTGGCCAGGATGATCTCACGGATCACCCCCAAAGCTAATTCACCCGCCAGTTGTTCTAATCCCAGCTCTTCGGGGCCTATGCCGTCCAAAGGTGATAACTGCCCCAGCAAGACAAAATAGCGCCCGTGAAAATCAGTCGATTGTTCAATCGCCAACACATCGGCGGGATTTTCCACCACGCACAGCACACTGGCATCACGACGTTGATCCGCACACAGTGGGCATAACTCGGTCTCGCTCAAGGTGCGACACGCCTGGCAACGCCCGATCTGAGACAACGCTTCCGCCAGCGTGTCAACCAGGCGTTGTCCACCTTCGCGATCCCGCTCCAGGAGATGAAAAGCCATTCGCTGTGCAGTTTTTGGACCCACACCGGGCAAACAACGCAGGCTGTCCATCAGCCTGCGTAACAGCGGCGAATGGCTCACTGGGGCTTAGAACGGTAATTTGATGTTGCCAGGTAATCCCATGCCACCGGCGAGACCGGCAAATTTCTCCTGGCTAACCTGCTCCACCTTGCGAACGGCATCGTTGATCGCTGCTGCGATGAGATCCTCTAACATGTCTTTATCGTCGCCCAGTAAGCTATCATCGACATGAACCCGACGCGCTTCATGGCGTCCGGTCATAGTCACTGCCACCAATCCGCCACCGGCTTCACCCGTGACTTCCAATAGCGCCAGCTCTTCTTGTGCTTTTTGCAAGTTTTCCTGCATTTGCTGGGCCTGCTTCATCAAATTGCCCAAACCGCCTTTCATCATCGCTCTCTCTCATTCTCAGGTGTGTTGGATGCTGACGAATGCTGAGACGAACCCGGCCAGGGGCGCACTGATTGCGGCCGCAGTTGGGCGTTGAACGTCTCTTGCAAAGCCCGCACATTAGGGTCTTGATTAATTAACTGTTCGGCATCGCGCTGGCTTTCGACCCGGCGTGCCGCATCCTGCTGAGCCAAAGTGGTCTGTTCGGAGTGACCGACAACCAATCGAAGCTTGAGTTTAGAACCCAAGCGTTGACATAAAGCCGTGCGTAAACTTTCGATTGATCGTTCAGTGGCTAAGCTCTGATGCGCGGGTGCCAGGCTTAGGGTCAGGAGGTTGTTTTGCCAATCAGCAACACTGCAATGCCGCGCCAGCTGTGTCACCAACCCGCTGAGTGCTAAACTTTTAACCAACCCATCCCAGTCAGTCTGCGGGTCAAGCGCATGGCCGGTGGAGGCTGTCTGCGTCATCAAAGAGGCCGGTACTGGAGCATCAGTCTGAACACCGGTGGGCGCCGCTTTGACTTTGGGGGGTTGTGGCACTGATGACGGAGCCGGAGTACGCGAGGGTGCAGCGATTGGGGAAAAACAGAGCATCCGTAGTAACAGCATTTCAAAGCCACTGCGGGCATCGACAGCCAGAGGCAAATCACGCCGCCCCAGCAAGGCAATCTGATAATAAAGTTGAATATCTTCAGGCGTAACGGCTTGAGCCAAACGCTGTAGCGTTGCGGCATTGCTGTCGTCATCACGCGCTGTGGCAGGCACCATCTGCATCACGGCAATGCGCTGTAACCCGACCAGCAATTCACCCAGCAGTTGGCCGTAATCGGGAGTGCGTTCATCCAGTGCGGCGACGTGCTGCAACAGCGCATCGGCATCCCCTGCTGCAATCAATTCCAGAAGATGTACAGCATGGTGGGGATCAATCGTACCCAACATGGCATGCACATCAGCCGCAACAACCTGCCCGCCTGCAAATGCGATGGCCTGATCCAGCAAAGTCAGCGCATCACGCAGACTGCCATCCCCGGCGCGGGCCAGCAGACTCACCGCCGCCGGTTCGTAGGCCACACCTTCTTGAGTGAGAATATGGCTCAATCGATCAGCAATTAAACGTTCCGGTAAGCGTTTAAGATTAAACTGCAAGCAGCGCGATAAAATCGTGGCAGGCAACCGCTGGGGATCGGTGGTGGCAAGGATGAATTTAACATGCGGCGGTGGCTCTTCCAGTGTTTTTAACAAGGCGTTGAAACTGTGCCGGGACAACATGTGGACTTCGTCAATCAGATAGATTTTATACCGCCCTTGACTGGGCGCGTATTGGACATTATCGAGTAAATCGCGGGTATCCTCGACTTTGGTGCGTGAGGCAGCATCGATCTCGATTAAATCGATAAAGCGACCCTGCTCAATCGCCTGACAGGCCGCGCATTGACCACACGGCTCGGCGCTAACTCCCTCAAGACAGTTCAAAGCCTTGGCAAACAGGCGGGCGAGTGTGGTCTTACCCACACCTCGTGTGCCGGTGAACAGAAGAGCATGATGCACCTGGCCACTGGCCAGGGCATGGCTGAGGGGTTGTACCACATGGGTTTGTCCGACCAGTTCGGCAAACTTACGCGGCCGCCATTTACGCGCCAGAACCTGATAGCTCATAACAAGCGCTTCGCCTGCAGGATATCAAGGGAGGTGTCTTCTACCGGCCACACCTCGGCGCCCGAAATCACTGCTGCCGCTGCTCCCTTCCGGGCCTGACGGGGTTCACAGCTTATCGTCGCGAGGGGGCCGGCAGAAGCCACCATAGAACACTGCACCAAGTAATCAGCGATCAAGAGAGTCGCACTAATTGGCGGAGAGGGAGGGATTCGAACCCTCGGTACGCTCATCACGTACACTCACTTTCCAGGCGAGCCCGTTCGACCGCTCCGGCACCTCTCCACAAGACTGAAGCTAACTAAGCGGCACAGGCTAACGCAAGCCATGCCGTTACGCAAGTGTTTAAATACCGCGCATGGTCAGGCGCACCCGACCTTGTTTATCAATTTCCATGACTTTGACTTTCACCGTATCACCGACGGCCAGCTTATCGGTGACTTTCTCAACCCGCTCATCGCTGAGCTGTGAAATATGCACCATACCATCACGACCCGGCATCAGTGAGACAAAGGCACCAAAGTCCATAATCCGTACCACCTTGCCTTCGTAAAGGCGTCCGACCTCAAGATCAGCGGTGATTTCCTCAATGCGTTTAAGCGCAGCATCTGCTGATGGTTTATCAACCGCAGCAATGCTGATCACACCGTCATCGGTGATGTCAATCGTCGTACCGGTGTCTTCGGTGATCGCGCGAATGGTTACTCCACCTTTACCGATCACATCGCGGATTTTGTCCGGATCAATCCGGGTGGTGAAAATGCGCGGCGCATAAGCCGACATCTCCAGACGCGGACGATCAATAACGGCATTCATCTTCTCCAGGATATGCAACCGCCCTGCCTGAGCCTGACGCAATGCGACTTCCATGATTTCACGAGTAATACCGTCTATTTTAATGTCCATTTGCAAGGCGGTGACTCCGGTCTGAGTGCCTGCGACCTTGAAATCCATATCGCCAAGATGATCTTCGTCACCGAGAATATCGGTTAACACGGCAAAACGCTCGGCTTCTTTAATCAGGCCCATGGCAATACCTGCGACGGGCGCCTTAACCGGCACCCCTGCATCCATCAAGGCCAAACTGGCACCACACACCGAAGCCATAGAACTGGAACCATTAGATTCGGTAATCTCAGAGACCACGCGAATCACGTAAGGAAAATCCTCTTCTGACGGCAGTACCGCTTCCATACTACGGCGGGCCAGACGACCATGGCCGACTTCGCGGCGCTTGGGCGTACCCACCATGCCGGTCTCGCCTACAGAATAAGGCGGGAAATTATAATGCAGCATGAAGCGGTCGCGGTACTCGCCTTCAATCGCATCGATGACCTGCGCATCGCGGTTGGTACCCAATGTTGTGGCCACAATCGCCTGGGTTTCACCGCGGGTGAACAGTGCCGAGCCGTGGACCCGTGGCAACAGGCCGGTTTGTACCGCAATAGAGCGTACGCTACCAGTATCACGGCCATCGATGCGCGGCTGTCCTTCTAAAATGCGCTCACGCACAATGCGTTTTTCCAGCGTGCTCAACGCCGCCTTAATCTGAGCCTCATCCCAGTGCGACTCGGTAGCGGATTCGGCCGGGAATAAACGCTCAAGCACGGCTATTTTGAGCTCCGCCACGGCTTCCTGGCGAGCGGTTTTCTCAGCGATTTGATAGGCTTCGATCATATCAGCCTGAGCCTGCTCGCGCACAGCGGCCACCAAAGCGTCATCAACGGCAGGGGGTTGCCAGTCCCAGCGATCAACTTTAGCCTGGGCGACCAAGTCGCGGATGGCAGTGACGGCGACCTGTAGCTGTTCATGGCCGAACATCACGGCACCCAGCATGACATCCTCGGGCAGTTGATCCGCTTCCGATTCAACCATTAACACCGCGTTAGCTGTGCCTGCCACTACCAGATCAAGAGCCGAATCCGCCAATTCCGTTGCACTGGGGTTCAATACATACTGGCCATCACGATAACCGACCCTGGCAGCAGCAATCGGGCCTTGCCACGGCAAACCGGCCAGTTCCAATGCCGCCGACGCACCGATCATGGAGGGGATATCCGCGTCAATGTCGGGATTTAACGACATAACGGTGGCAATAATCTGCACTTCGTTGTTGAACGCATCAGGGAACAGTGGCCGAATCGGTCTATCAATGAGCCGCGAGGTCAGGGTTTCCTTTTCTGAGGGTCGGCCTTCGCGGCGGAAAAAACCACCCGGAATCCGCCCAGCCGCATAGCTGCGCTCCTGATAATTAACGGTTAACGGGAAGAAATCCCGTCCTCCTGCAGCATCTTTTCTAGCCACGGCCGTAACTAAAACTACGGTATCGGCCATATTGACCAAAACAGCACCAGAAGCCTGACGGGCGATATCACCGGTTTTCAGGGTAACTTGATGCGATCCATATTGAAATGTTTGACTGACTGATTCCACGAATACCTTCCGGCGCTTGCAAGTGGTTGATGAAAGTGATCAGCGGCGCAATCCTAAGCGCTTAATCAGATCTTGGTAGCGCGATAGGTCTTTGCGCTTGAGATAATCCAAAAGTTTGCGGCGCTGATTGACCATTTTCAATAGGCCACGCCGCGAGTGGTGATCATGTTTATGCTCACTAAAATGGGATTGCAAATCGGTAATCCGATTGGTTAACAAAGCGACTTGAACTTCCGGTGAGCCGGTGTCACCCGAGCCTCTTTGATAACCTTCTATAACGTTTGCTTTCTGCTCGGCATTAAGAGCCATTGTTCGGTCAACTCCAGAAAAATCGTTTGGTCATTTCAAGTGATTGATTGTAGCTTGTGCACAGCCCAGGCTACAAGCCATTGCTTACTTTTGCAGCCGTCAAATTGAAGATACGCCGAGGCGTTACCCGACCATCGTCGAGAACCTCACCAATCCCCAGAAACTGTGGCGCTGAAGGCGGCTGCGACAGGCGGTACAGCCTGACCCAGCCCGCCGTCGGTGCCCTGGTCACCTGCACCGCTTGACCCGTACTCAGGTAATGAGCGCTGGTATCATCCACCTGTACACTCGGCCAATCAGCCAGGACACCGTCCATCGGCAATAACAAAGCGTCCAAAGCCGCTGAACCTTGTTCCGCAGACGCTTGAACCATGCCCAGCGTCACCAGTGGCAAGTCTTGATAAGCAGCCAGCGCCGTGCGACGCAACCTGGCAACATGCGCCCCACAACCCAAGGCCTGACCTATATCCTCGGCTAAGGTGCGAATATAAGTCCCCTTGGAACAGCGCACGCTGCAATCCAGCAATCCCGTCTCTAAATTTAACAATTGCAGCTCATGGATGATCACGGTGCGCGGTTGACGTTCTACTACCAGCCCCTGACGAGCCAGATCATACAGGCGCTGTCCCCGATGCTTGAGTGCTGAGTACATCGGCGGCAACTGTTGAATCTCACCGCAGAAGGTCTGCAGAACCGTCTCAACAGACTCACGGGTCAGCAACGGCACCGGTTGTTCCCGTACCACAGCGCCCTCAGCATCCCCCGTCGTAGTGGTTACCCCAAGTCGGCAACGGAAATGATAGCTCTTGTCGGCATTAAGCAAGAATTGCGCAAGTTTGGTCGCCTCGCCGAAGCAAATCGGCAGCAACCCCTCGGCTAAGGGATCTAGACTGCCTGTATGCCCCGCCTTGGTTGCCTGATATAAGCGTTTAACCTGTTGCAAAGCGGCATTCGAAGTCATGCCGGAGGGTTTATCCAATAACAGCACTCCATCGACTTTGCGAGTATCCCGGCGACGCGGCTGATTCACACTGCCCCCGAATCGTTATCCGACGGCTCACGCTGCCGGTCGGCCGCCACCGCGCGATCGATCAATGCGGACAATGCCGCCCCGCGTTCTATGACCTCATCATAATAGAACACCAAGCGTGGAATCACCCGCAAGCGCAGTATCCGCCCCAGCAAACGGCGCAGCTCGGGCGCCAGACAATTCAATGCCTCCACGACCTCGGAGCGCTGATCTTCATAGCCCAGCAGTGTCACGTAAACCTTGGCGTGGGCCAGGTCACGGCTCACCACGACATTGGTAATCGACACCAGCGCCAGACGCGGGTCATCGGCCTCGCTGCGCAACAGTTCGGCCAACTCACGCTTGAGCTGCTCAGCAATCCGTCGGGTGCGGGGGTATTCTTTAGCCACGTCTAAATCACCCGCCGAACTTCAGTACGCTCAAAGACTTCGATTTGATCGCCTGGTTGCACATCATTGTAATTTTTCACCCCGATGCCACATTCCATGCCATGACGTACCTCGGCAATATCATCTTTAAAGCGGCGCAGAGATTCCAGAGTGCCCTCATAGATCACGACGTTGTCACGCAGTACCCGGATCGGATTGTTGCGCTTTACTGTACCTTCCAGCACCATACAGCCCGCAATCGCACCGAATTTGGGTGAGCGAAACACATCACGCACCTCGGCCAAACCGACAATTTCTTCCTTAACCTCAGGGCCTAACAAACCGGTCAGCGCTTTCTTAACATCGTCAATCGCTTCGTAGATGACGCTGTAATAGTGTAAATCCAGCCCTTCTTCTTCGATCAGCCGTTTAGCAGCGTTATCCGCACGCACATTAAAACCGATGATAATGGCGGACGAGGCCAGCGCGAGGTTGGCGTCGGATTCGTTAATCCCACCGACGCCGCTGGCAATAATCTTGACCTTAACCTCATCGGTGGACAATTTGACCAGGGCATCACTCAGGGCTTCAACCGAGCCTTGCACATCAGCTTTGAGCACGATATTGAGCGTATTGAGCTTGCCCTCTTCAAGCTGGTCAAACAGGTTCTCCAGTTTGGATTTCTGCTGCTTGGCCAGTTTGACCTCACGGAATTTACCCTGACGGAATAGGGCCACTTCACGGGCTTTACGCTCATCGGCCACCACCACGACATCATCACCAGCGTTGGGGGTACCGGATAGACCGAGCACTTCCACAGGTCTGGAGGGACCTGCCGCCTCCACTGCACGCCCCGTTTCATCCTGCATGGCCCGCACACGACCATATTCCAGCCCCGACAACAGGATATCACCCTTATGCAGTGTTCCGCTTTGCACCAGGACGGTGGCCACCGGCCCACGCCCTTTTTCCAGCCGCGATTCAATCACCACACCTCGGGCAGGGCCTTCGTGCGCGGCCGCCAGCTCCAGGATCTCAGCCTGTACCAGCACCTGATCGAGCAAATCGTCAATACCCTGACCCGCCTTCGCTGAAACATAAGCGAACAAAGTATCACCACCCCACTCTTCGGAAATCACGCCGTACTTGGACAATTCGCTTTTAATGCGATCAATGTCGGCCTCGGGCTTGTCGATTTTGTTGACTGCCACCACAATGGGCACCTCAGCCGCCTTAGCATGCTGAATGGCCTCAATAGTCTGCGGCATCACGCCATCATCGGCCGCCACAACCAGAATGACGATGTCGGTCGCTTTAGCCCCACGCGCCCGCATGGCGGTGAAGGCGGCATGACCAGGGGTATCGAGGAAAGTGATCATGCCCTTGTCGGTACGCACATGATAAGCACCGATATGCTGGGTAATGCCACCCGCCTCGCCCGCAGCGACTTTGGTGCGCCGAATATAATCCAGCAACGAGGTCTTGCCATGATCAACATGACCCATGATAGTGACCACCGGCGCGCGCGGTAACAGTTCACCTTGACGCTCTTCAGCGCTTCCTGTTATCTCGTCTTCAAGGGAGTTTTCTTTAAGTAACAAATAGTTGTGGCCCATCTCCTCGACTACAATCGCGGCGGTTTCCTGATCCAGCACCTGATTGATGGTCACCATAGTGCCCAGCTTCATCATGCTTTTGATGACTTCCACCGCCTTAACCGACATCTTCTGGGCTAGCTCAGCCACCGTAATGGTCTCAGGCAAGGTCACTTCATGCACAATCGGTTGAGTGGGTCGAGTGAACGCATGCTGGTTTTGCGCGGTTTTGCTTTTACTCTTCCGCCCCCTGCGCCGTTGACTGACGTTATCATCATCCAATTTAGGTTTACGAGCAGCGCGTTTACCTCCCGCACCCGCTTCACCCGCTACAGCACGCCGCGAGCTACGCGTCTCTCCTGCTTCTGCAGCCGCAGGCCGGGTTTTTTTCGGTTTAGCCGCTTTGCCAGTCTTGGGCTTATCGGCGACTTTTGTCTGATCGGCATTATCAGTCACACTCGGTGTCTTATCCCTGCCTTGATCACTCACTTTTCTGGATGATTTCGCGGTTGACGGTTCGGACTCGTCCTGGGTTTGTCCAAGCGAAGAGGGTATGCCGGGGGGGGCAGCCTCAGCTGCTGAAGTTTGTGATTTCACGGTTTCAACGACCTTAACCGTTGGGATTGTTGTACTGTCTGCCGTTTCAGTAGTAACTGATTTCGATTCGGGCGGCGGCTCGGCAAGCGGTGGTTCGGACTCAATTTCTGTCCAGTGCGATTCTACTACAGTCGCTTCGGAAACTGCCGGTTCTGTCGGACTCGCTTCCGGTTGCTCGGCAGAAATCTGCGTCGGCGGCTGCACCTCCGCGACCACTGCACTCACCGATGGCTCCTCTTGCGGCTGGTGCGTCTGTGCATCGACCACGCTACGTTTAACATAGGTGCGTTTTTTGCGGACTTCAACGCTGACCGTTTTCACCAACCCCATACCGCTCGACATCTTGATCTCTTGGTGAGTTTTACGCTTTAGCGTGATTTTTTTAGGCTCACTCATTTTGAGTGGTCTTTTTTTGCCGTGACTTTTGCGCAGATGCGCCAAAAAATCGACTTTCTGCGCATCGGTGATCGTGGTGTCAGCACCACGCACTAGGATACCGGCCTCGTCAAGCTGATTTAACAGCCGATTCACAGGAATACCGACGCTTTCAGCGAACTGCCTTACCGTTACTTCAGCCATTGATCACACCACCTCTCGCAACTCGCTTCACTGTTCATCTTCAAACCAAGGCGCCCTGGCCGTCATAATCAAATCGGCTGCCCGTCGATCATCAATGCCCGTCATATCAGTCAAATCATCGACGGACAACTCTGCCAAAGCCTCCATAGTTTTCACATTCTGACCGGCCAAACGATACGCCAGATCTTCATCCATACCGGCAATACCAAGCAAGTCCGCCGCAGGCTCGGCATCGCCAATTTCTTCTTCTTCGGCAATGGCGCGGGTCAGGAGCACATCACGGGCGCGCTCACGCAGGGCCTCAACAATCTCGGCGTCAAACTCGGGCACCTCCAGCATCTCCTGAGCCGGCACATAAGCCACCTCCTCGACGCTAGCGAATCCTTCTCGCACCAGGATTTCGGCAATCTCCTCGTCAACGCCTAACAACTCGGAGAACAACTGCAATAAGGCACGCGCTTCGTGACCGCTTTTCTCCTGGGCTTGAGCCTCAGTCATGACATTAAGTTCCCAGCCTGTTAGCTCACTGGCTAGTTTGACATTCTGGCCGCCACGGCCAATCGCTTGCGACAGTTTGTCCTCGGCTACGGCAATGTCCATGCTGTGCGAGTCTTCATCGACCACGATGGATACGACCTCAGCAGGCGACATCGCATTGATCACATACTGCGCTGAGTTCTCGTGCCACAGCACAATATCAATCCGCTCACCACCCAGCTCGTTGGACACACTTTGCACCCGCGAGCCGCGCATACCGACACAGGCCCCGACAGGGTCAATACGCGTATCACTACTTTTAACTGCAATTTTAGCGCGTTGGCCAGGATCACGTGCCGCGCCCTTAACTTCAATCAATCCTTGACCGATCTCGGGAACTTCTACTTTAAATAGCGCTATCAAGAACTCAGGCGCTACCCGGCTAACAAACAACTGCGGCCCACGCGGCTCCGGGCGCACATCCTGCAGATAGCCACGCATCCGCTCACCGATACGTAAGGTCTCACGCGGGATCAGGTCTTCACGGGCGATGAAGGCCTCGACACCACCGCCCAAGTCAATATACGCACTGCCGCGCTCCAGGCGCTTAACTACGCCGCTGACCAGTTCGCCTTTATGGGCAATATAGGCATTGACAACCTGGGTACGTTCCGCTTCACGCACTTTCTGCACGATCACTTGCTTCGCGGTTTGCGCCGCTATGCGGCCAAACGCCGGGTTTTCCAGACGCTGCCTGACCGTATCACCGATTTCAGCGTGTGGATCAATTTTACGCGCTTGTTCAATGGACAATAGCGTATCGGGTGATTCTGGTATTGCTGCGTCGTCTGCGACTTTCCAGCACCGATATGTGGCATACTCACCTGTACGTCGGTCGATGCTCACCAAGACATCGACTTCGTCACTAAAGCGCTTTTTAGCAACCGAGGCCAAAGCAGCCTCTATGGCCTGGAAAATAACATCACGGGCCACGCCTTTTTCATTGGATACCGCATCAGCAACTTGTAAGATCTCTTTGCTCATCGTGCTCGCCCCTTCCCCACTCCAATCGCTGCAAAGTCTGGCACCAACCGCGCCGATTCGATATTGCTGAACGGCACACTCACAACACCCTGTTGTTCAGTCACTAACACGACGACACCCTCCCGGAAATCCTCCAGGCGGCCCGCGTAGCGACGCTGTCCCTGATCGGGAACGGCGAGTCGCAGCCGCACC
>SKOM01000253.1 GCA_007120095.1 Candidatus Competibacteraceae bacterium
GGGTGTAACGGCGGAACAGGAAGGTATAGGGTTGATCCTCGACCAGAATACGTTCGGCCTGACGCCACAGCGTCATGCGTGTGTCTTCATCGACCTCGGCTCGGGCGGCGTCGATCAGCGCGTCCAGCTCGGGATTGCGATAGTTCATGAAGTTGTCGCCGCCTTCGACCGTCTGTGAGGAATGAAACATCTGGAAGATGTCAATCTCGATGCCCGAAGTCCAGCCCAGAGTGATGGCGTCGAAATCTTTCTGGCGCAAGTTCTCCAGCATCACCGACCATTCAGTTGGACGGGGCCGCATGACCACACCGACCCGTGCGTACAGATCGCGCAGCAACAGCACCATCCGCCGGGTGTCCTCATTGTCTTGAAAAAACGTCAGCTCGCACTCGAAATTATCACCGTCCGGCCCCTGCAGGATGCCGTCACCGTTGCGATCCGTGTAACCCGCCTCGGCGAGCAGCGCCCGCGCCTGCTCCAGATCGAAGGCCATCGGTTCATTAGCCGGATCATGCTGCGGCGAACGTGGACTGAATGGGCTGACCGCCCGCTCCGCATAGCCGAGAAACACCTCATCGATGAGCCGATCCACATCGGTTATCAGGCTCATGGCCCGACGCACCCGTGGATCGGCAAAGCGCGTTGGCTCACCGCCCCGCGCCTGATTCCAGGCGATGTAGTTATAACCCGCTGTCGGACTCATATATTCAAAATGCTGGGTGCGCGCCATGAGGCCCTGGTCATCACGCAGCCGCTGGTACTCACGCGGGCGGGCATTATAGAGATCGATGTCCTGATTGCGAAATGTCGTGAGCCGGGCGCTGTCGTTTTCGATCACCCGCCACACGATGCGGTCGAAGGGCGGATCAACCGGCCCCCAGTAACGCGGATTGCGCTCCAGCTCCACATGGCCTTGATCCGGAGTCCAGTTCTCGGGGTCGCTGAGCCGGTACGGGCCGGAACCGAGCAGCAGGCCGCGGCTTTCGTTGAACGTGCGCGGATCATCGAGATAGCGCTGGTAAAAATGCGTCGGCAGGACTTCCAGTCCACCGGCCAGTTGCAGGCTGTTGAAATAAGGTTCGGCGAAATAGAACTCAACAGTGTGGTCATCAAGCGCAGTCACCCGCTCGATGCGTGCCAGATAGGCACGGCTGCGGGGTGCGGCAATCACCTCATTCATGATGAACTCGAAGGTGAATTGCACATCATGGGCCGTCAGCGGCCTGCCGTCGGAGAAGGTCACATCGCGGCGCAGATGGAAGGTCAGGGTTGTGCCATCCTCGGACACCGTCCAGTCCTCGGCAATCAGTCCTCGCCATTCCAGAGTCTCAGGATCGCGGGCGATCAGCGGCTCAAGGACGTAGTTTTGTACTTCGCTGGCATAAGCATCCGCGGACACCAATGGGGTGATGGTGCGCAAACCGGTGGCAAAGGCCAGCATCAGCCAGTCGCCGCTGGCATAGTCCGGCTGTTCGCTGGCACGGCGGGCACGCTCAAAGGCATCCGGTATAGCGCTGGTCGGCGCGCGGCCGGTCGCATCGAACCCCTGGAACTGCCCGCTGCGCACCGTCTGTTCGAGATCACGCAGCAGACTGCGGGTGCGCCGGATGTCCTCGGACTGCTCCTGCATGATGCGGGTCATGTCGGTCATGCGCTGCCACTGACGATCGACCTGGATCATCAGCAGCACCAGCAGCACCGCCATCAGGCCGAATCCCCACCATACACTGGCTCTGTGTTTCATCTAAAATGTCCTGTGTCTTCAGTCGGTTTCCAGCAACGTTTCCAGCACCGTGGTTAATTGCTCTCGTGCGGCTTCACGCTCACCGGCTAAGGGTTGGTTGGCCAGGCTCGACCAGCTCGGTGTGACTCGGGCTTGATCAAGCACCGCTGGAGGCGCTTGTTCGATGCGCTGCCGATAGTGCTCCAGCAAAGCGACATCCAGTTGCACGGGCTGTAAGGCGGCATGGCCGCGCAGTAATAGGCCATTAGCCAGGGTCAATTGCCGGGCGGCGAGTTGATACAAGGAGTCATTACCGATATACACAGCGGCATGCCCACGCAAATTCTGCACCATTAAACCGCCTTGATCGCGCAGTTTATACAAGGCACCGAGGGTCGCCCCGGTAGCCGTGCCAATACCGAGGCTGAGCCCACCAACCAGTAAATCCGCAGCCAGCCCGGCGCTGGCACCGGCCGCCATCCCGCTGCTGCTTTTAATCCCCAAATGTTTCAGACTGGCCAGGGTAAGCCAGGAATGATCGTCGGGTGCGGTGTCAATCAGCAAGTCAGCCGGGGTGTAATCATCAGCACGAAAACCGAAGACTTTGAGCATTTCACAAGCACAACGCCATTCGCGTTCTTGCACCTGGGTAGCGAGCTGGGCTTGGAGTTCTTGCAGGGCGGCGGGGTTATTTTTTGCCACTAACGGTGCGTAAGCGGCGATGTCGAGCAGTAAATCAGCGATTAAATCAGCGGCCACGCGACGCAGGCGGCGACGTTGCTGGTCGAGATCCGCAATCACCCGTCCCAGCGGCGCATATAACATATCGTTCAGCGCCTGCATTTTTTCAAATAACCGCCGCTCGGCCTCAGCATCGCTGACCAGCGGATTAAATCCCAGGCTGGCGTGCAAGCCGAGGCGAATCAGATGCTGTCGCCATTGCTCGCTACGGGCATCGGGGCTGTTGATAAAATTCAGCAAGGGGATGACCGGGCGGGCGGTGCGGATCAGCAACGTCAGCTCATCGCGGTATTTGCCCAACACCTGCTCGCGTACGTCGATGACATATAAAATAAGATCACAGGCCACCACTTGACGCAGCGATTTCGCCTCTTGGATGAACGCTTGTTGCGCGTCTTCACTGTGTAAAAACTGCTCAATACGCGCCACCCAGTCATCCAGTGCCGAGCAGCGTTCCAAATGTTCCAGCAGACCGATGGAATCTTCCAGGCCCGGCGTATCGTAAAAGGCAACCATGGGCTGGCCATCGACCATCAAGGCCGCGCCCTCAACATGCCGCGTGGTACTGGCACGATTGGCGATTTCACCAAAATAGGCATCGCGGGTCAGGGTGCGCAACAGCGATGTTTTACCGGTGTTGGTATGACCCACCATGGCGACTTTAATCAAAGGGGCGGTCATGGCTGCGTTTCCTCCTGCCAGCGGGCATAGCGCAGGCCCAGTTCATCCAGCCACAAACGGGCTTCATTGGCATTATGGATAACCGGCATCTGTGCGTCCAGGAGCTGATCCAGTGCAGCGGTGATCTCGGCTTCCGTACGCCCCTGCAATTCCAGCAGCAGAGTAAATAATGCCGCTGCGGCAACCGGTTCGGCCAGATCCGGTTGTTGTCCAGCCA
>SKOM01000179.1 GCA_007120095.1 Candidatus Competibacteraceae bacterium
CCTGATTTGACGTTTGTACACATCAATGAACCCGCAGGGGATGCGGCGTGCAGCGCCCATTTGCTGGAGTTCGATTCTGTGCATGGGCATTGGCAGGAGGCCATCCACGCTGAGGATAATGCCCTGGTGGTCGCGGGTCAGCGCATCACTTACAGCCAGTCCCGCGATCCGGCTGAAGTCGATTGGAACGGGGCAGACATCGTTCTGGAGTGCAGTGGCAAATTCAAAACCAAGGATAAATTAGCACCCTATTTCGCTAAAGGTGTGCGTAAAATCGTGGTGTCGGCACCAATGCCGGAAAGCGATGGGCTGAATATCGTTTACGGTGTCAATCATCATCTGTATGACGGCCACGACATTATTACCGCCGCCTCCTGCACCACCAATTGCTTGGCGCCGCTGGTTAAAGTGATCCACGAAGGACTGGGCATTCGTCATGGCAGTCTGACCACCATCCACGATATCACCAACACCCAAACCATCATCGACGCGCCGCATAAAGACCTGCGGCGGGCGCGGGCGCTGGGTTTATCCTTGATTCCGACCAGCACCGGCTCAGCCAAAGCCATCGCCGCCATTTTCCCGGAACTGCGCGGCAAACTTGATGGTTTAGCCGTGCGGGTGCCCTTGCTCAATGCCTCACTGACGGACTGTGCTTTTGAGGTCGAACGGGCGACCACGGTGGAAGAAGTCAACGGCCTGCTGCAAACCGCTGCTGAAAATCATTTAACCGGAATTCTCGGCTATGAGGAACGGCCTTTAGTGTCGATTGATTATGTGAACGATGCGCGTTCCAGCATTGTCGATGCCCTGTCTACTCGGGTGATCAATGGTACACAAGTCAAATTATTGTCCTGGTACGATAATGAATGGGGCTATGTGTGCCGCATGGTGGATTTGACCCGGCTGGTCAGCCGCAGCCTGAGCGTTTGAGGCGGCCATGAGCGCGGTGTCCATTCGCCACTATCTGGTGATTACCGCCAGCTACTGGGCTTTTACGATCACTGATGGCGCTATCCGCATGCTGGTGGTGCTGTATTTCCACTTGCTCGGTTACAGTCCACTGGAAATCGCCCTGTTGTTCTTGTTCTATGAGATCTTCGGGGTGGTGACCAACCTGACCGGGGGCTGGCTGGCGGCCCGTATCGGCCTCAATCGCACCATGCATATCGGTATGGCGCTGCAAATCGGGGCCTTATTGATGCTGACGGTTCCCGATGCCTGGCTCAGCGTCGCCTATGTCATGCTGGCTCAGGCGTTATCCGGGATTGCCAAGGATCTCAATAAAATGAGTGCCAAGGCCGGGGTCAAGCTGGTGTTACCACAATCGGACAATCCCCAGGGTGGTGCCGATGCCCGGTTATTCCGGTGGGTGGCCATTCTGACCGGCTCCAAGAATGCCTTGAAAGGGGTCGGCTTTTTCGTCGGCGGTTTGCTGCTGGCGCTGGTGGGTTTCCGGGGTGCCTTGCTGATACTCTCGGCCATGCTGGCGGTGGTGTTGGTGGTGTCCATGGTGCTGTTGCCCCTGGAAATCGGCAAGACCAAATTTAAAGCTAAATTCCGTCAGGTGTTTGCCAATACCCCGGAAATTAACTGGCTGTCCGGTGCCCGCCTGTTTTTATTCGGTGCACGGGATGTCTGGTTTGTGGTGGGTCTGCCGGTGTATTTAACCGCTGTGGTCGGCTGGGATAACTGGAAAGTCGGCGGGTTTTTAGCCTTATGGGTGATCGGCTATGGCGCGGTACAAGCGCTGGCACCGCAGTTGTTTCGCAATCGCCCGCCCGATGGGGTCAGCGCCCGCTTCTGGGCTTTGGGTTTGGCGGTTTTACCGGCGGCTATGGCGCTGGGTCTGATGAATGAGTTTGACCCCGAGTGGGTTGTGGTCGGTGGGCTGCTGCTGTTTGGGGTGGTGTTTGCGGTCAATTCCGCACTGCATTCCTATTTGATTTTGCACTATGCTGATCACGATAAAGTGGCCATGAATGTCGGCTTTTATTACATGGCCAATGCCGGTGGGCGTTTGGTAGGCACGGTGTTATCTGGTTGGGTGTACCAAACCCAAGGCTTAGTGGGTTGTCTGTGGTGGTCAACTGCCTTGGTATTGCTGGCTGCGGCCTTATCGTTGCGCCTGCCCAGTGCCAAGACCCTGGCGACCCCTTAACAGCGCATGTCCGTCGGGCACGTCCGGGGCACGACCTACACGGTTTCACCATGAGTCCGGGCATCAAGGCGAACGACTATAAATCTGGAGGTCAGAAGGTTAGCGGGACAGGGGGCTAATGGGTAAAATGGCGCTTTGATCAGGGATCACCCAATAACTCGATGACCTCAACACCCGATACCTTTACCCCAGCCAGCGGCTGGTTACGCTGGGTTACCGTCGCTTTTGCCGCACTGACAGTGGGCTTCCATTTATGGATTGCCTTCTCCGGCCTGATTCCTAACCTCACGACCCGGCCTTTGCACATGGCGTTTGCCGTGGCTTGGGTGTTTTTCTTTGGGGTTGCGATTGCGCAAGGTCGTGGCGGGCGTATCAGTGGCTGGATTATCGGCGCTATCGGCATTGCCGCCTGTGGTTATATTGTCTGGAACCGCCCGGAACTGGTGCGTCAATACGGTGCCCTGGATGGCTGGCTGCAGCACGCTGTCGCCATCGCGCTGTTGCTGGTGGTGCTGGAGATGGCGCGGCGGGCGATTAAACTGGTGTTGCCTGCCGTGGCGGCGATTGTCTTGACCTATGGGTTTTTGGGGGAACACATTCCCGGTTCCTTTGGTCATGGCGGGATTCCCCTCGATTATTATCTGGGCACCTTGACTATTACCGAGGGTGGGCTGTGGGGGTCTTTGACCGGGATTTCGGTCGATACCATCAGCCTGTTCATTATTCTCGGTGCGACCATTTCTGCCGGACAGGCCGGTACCGGGTTTATGGCGCTGGCGACGCAAATTGCCGGGCGTTTTCGCGCCGGGGCGGCTAAAGTCGCGGTTGTGTCCTCGGCGCTGTATGGCACGGTGTCCGGGGTCGCGGCGGCTAACACCGCCTCTACAGGCATGGTGACCATTCCCGCTATGATCCGCCGTGGCTACCCACCCAAACTCGCTGCTGCGGTCGAAGCAGTGGCGTCCACCGGTGGACAGATTATGCCGCCGATTATGGGAGCCGGTATTTTCGTCATGGCGGAGTTATTGCGGCGACCTTATGCGGAAATTATGGTGGCGGCGACTTTGCCGGCTTTGCTGTTTTTCGTCGCCGCCTGGGTTGGGGTCCACATGTTCGCCCTGCGCTATCGTCTGGAAGGTTTACCGCGCTCGGAGCTGCCCGGCTGGTGGGCGGTGGCGCTGACCGCTCCATTTTTCATGGTGCCTTTCGGTATCTTGATCGGTTCGATTTTATTCACCAGTTACACCCTGTCTTATGCCGCTGTGTTTGCCACGGTCACGGCGTGGGTGTTATTACTGCCCGGTGATCAGCTCAAACCCTCGCTGCGCGGCTGGTTGTTGCGCACAGAACAGGCTTTGGTGACCGGGGCGCAGCAGGTGGCGGTGATTGCCGCTGTCATTATTTGTGCCGGTATTATTGTCGGTGTGTTCAATATGACCGGGCTGGGTGTCAAGCTGACCTCACTGATTTTATCGCTGTCCGGAGGCGAATTGTGGGCGGTGTTATTACTGACCGGCCTGGCCAGTCTGGTGCTGGGCATGGAATTGCCCACCACGGCGGCTTACATCATCTGCGTGGCCGTGGCCGGCCCGGCGCTGGTTGCCGTTGGCGTGCCGGAACTGTATGCCCATCTGTTCGTATTCTGGTATGCCTTGCTATGCACCATCACCCCGCCGGTGTGTGGCAATGTGTTCATCGCGGCCGGTATTGCTAAAACACCATGGTTGCCGGTCGCGGGCACCGCCCTGCGCCTGGGGCTGGGTTTGTTCGTGGTACCCTTAGGCTTTATCGCTAATCCGAGCTTGTTACTATTGGCGAGCGAGCCGTGGCTGGCGCTTGCTGCTACCCTGAAAGTCGGGATGGGTCTGGCGTTGCTGGCCTATGCGGTGATTGGTGAGGGGGGCCGCCCCTGGAGGCAGTTATTGGCCTTGCCTGCGGGATTAACCGTGATTTTTATCGGTGGCGTGTGAATTTTAGGTGTTGAACTTGATTTTGCCGCCCATGTGGCATAGCTTATGGGCTTTGTTTGGATAAGCGCTGGCAGGTGCGTTGTGCCCATAGAATACAGCCTATTGCGACAGAGTCGATCGCGGGCATGAAAACGTCATTTTCCCTGGTGAAAAATGTATTACTAAGAATTTTGCTGGTCACAGTGACTATGATGGTCATGCTGACGGCCAGCGTTTACTACAATGTTTTTCAGGGCCAGAAAGAAGCCCAGCTCGCACAGCGGCAGTACCTGGTGGCTGATCGGGTGATCGTCGACAGCAATCTGATTAAATTAGCAGATTATAATATAGAAAATATTATAGAGGCATTCAATACCCCCTCTGCTTCTGAATCTGCCGCACGCTATAATGGATTTCAGGTGCATTACTTTTTTGCAGGTCACGCGGCTCACAGTGATAACCCCACGCGGCAGTACGCTTATGAAACCATCATTAGACAACTGTATCATGCCGACGCTGCCGTTCAGGTGATTAACGATAAACAAAAAAATAATTATTTAATTGTTGGCAGACTGGATGGCGTCGAGGGTCTTGTGGTCAATATTCTGCCGGCTCATGAGGTTCATAAAGCCGCTTTCAGTTTCGCTAAAGGTCTGTTCTCACAAAGTACTTTCATATTGTTGGCCACGCTGCTGGTGACTTATGGTGTCTTACGCTATCAGGTTCAAAATCCACTGGAAAAAATAAGATTGGCTGTAGAGGCCATAGCGAGAGGAGACTATCGGCAGGTGACACAGGGAGTGATTGAGCTACCGAAGGTGATGGATAATGAGATGGATTTGCTGGCTAACGCTGTGCTGGAAACAGCCATCAACGTCGAGGAAACCCACACTGATCTGGAAAAGAAGCTTCAAGAAAGAACCCAAGCGTTAAAAAACGCTAATAAAGCATTATACGCCACTTATAGCGAACCCACAAAACCGTAGTTGTGTGCACAACGACTGACATCACATCCTCATCACCCAAAAAGCGGGAGTTAGCGATCATGGCCAAATTTGACCATAAAACCCTAGATGACTGGCAGACTCTGGCAAGTCGTGAACTCAAGGGTCGAGACCCAGACACATTGCGGCGCGAAACCCCTGAGGGGATTACCATTAAGCCCGTGTACACGGCTGCCGATCTGGAGGGCCTGGAGCAGGTCAATTCTCTGCCGGGCTTTGCGCCGTTTACCCGCGGGGTTCGGGCCACCATGTACACTGGACGTCCGTGGACGGTACGCCAATACGCCGGGTTTTCCACCGCTGAAGAATCCAACGCTTTTTATCGGCGCAATCTGGCTGCCGGGCAAACCGGTTTATCCGTGGCGTTTGATCTGGCGACCCACCGAGGTTACGATTCCGATCACCTGCGGGTCGTAGGCGATGTGGGCAAAGCCGGGGTAGCGATTGATTCCATCGCCGATATGAAAATTCTCTTCGATGGCATTCCGCTGGATAAAATGTCGGTGTCCATGACGATGAACGGTGCGGTATTACCGGTGATGGCCATGTACATCGTCGCCGCTGAGGAGCAGGGGGTCAGTCCCGATAAACTTTCGGGCACCTTGCAAAACGATATTCTCAAAGAATTCATGGTGCGCAATACTTATATTTACCCGCCCGAACCGTCGATGCGGATTGTAGCCGATATCATTGGCTACACCGCCAATCACATGCCACGCTTTAACTCCATATCCATCTCCGGTTATCACATGCAAGAGGCCGGGGCGACAGCCGTGCAGGAGCTGGCCTTTACCGTGGCTGACGGGGTGGAATACGTCCGTGCGGCCTTGTCCACTGGCCTGAAAGTCGATCAGTTTGCACCGCGCTTATCGTTTTTCTTCGCTATTGGCATGAACTTTTTCATGGAAATTGCCAAGCTGCGTGCCGCCCGCACTCTGTGGGCGCAATTAATGCAGGAACATTTCCAGCCCCAAGACGCCCGCTCACTGATGCTGCGCACCCATTGCCAGACCAGTGGCGTCAGTCTGACCAGTCAAGACCCCTATAACAATATTATCCGCACCACCGTTGAGGCCATGGCGGCTGCCCTGGGCGGTACTCAGTCGCTGCACACCAATGCCTTCGACGAAGCCCTGGCTTTACCGACCGATTTCTCAGCGCAAATCGCCCGCAATACCCAATTGGTGCTGCAAGAAGAAACCGCCATCACTCAAGTGGTCGACCCACTGGGCGGGTCGTATTACATTGAAGCCCTGACCGCCTCTTTGGTTGCCGAGGCTCGTAAGCTGATCGGCGAAGTCGAGGAACTCGGTGGCATGACCAAGGCGGTCGAGTCCGGTATGCCCAAGCTGCGCATCGAAGAAGCGGCCGCTCGCCGTCAGGCTCGGATCGACCGTGGCCAAGAAGTCATTGTCGGGGTGAATAAATACCAATCCACCCATGCAGGCGAAGTTGAGGTTCGTGCCATCGACAACACCGCCGTGCGTGAATCGCAAGTCCGCCGTTTGCAGCAGGTGCGGGCTGAGCGCGATGACGCCGCCTGTCGCCGTACTTTAGAGGCATTAACTCAGGCGGCTGAAAGCGGGCAGGGTAATTTACTCGCGTTGGCCGTTGATGCCGCACGGGCGCGGGCCACCGTGGGTGAGATTTCCGATGCCTTAGAGAAAATCTGGGGACGGCATCGGGCGGTGATTCGATCAATTTCTGGTGTGTACGGTTCGGCGTATGAGGGCGATGCCGGTTTTGAAACCATCCGCAAAGACATTGACGCCTTTGCCGAAGAAGAAGGGCGACGGCCGCGGATGCTGGTGGTCAAGCTCGGTCAAGACGGCCATGATCGCGGGGCTAAAGTCATTGCGACCGCCTTTGCCGATTTGGGCTTCGATGTGGACATCGGCCCGCTGTTCCAAACCCCGGAAGAAGCTGCCCGCCAGGCCGTCGAGAGCGACGTCCATGTCGTGGGTGTTTCCAGCCAGGCAGCCGGACATCAGACGCTGGTACCGGCGTTGATTGCCGCACTGAAAGCCGAAGGGTCGGAGGATGTTGCCGTGGTCTGCGGTGGAGTGATTCCACCTCAAGACTATGACATGCTGCGTGATGCCGGGGTCGCGGCTATTTATGGGCCTGGCACCAATATTCCGGTGGCCGTCGGTGAGGTCTTGGCATTGATTCGTAGCCGCCACCTAGCGGCCTGATTGAGTATAAATATGAAAGAAATTGTTGCCGAATTAGATCGTAAACGCGCCGCTGCTCGTTTGGGTGGCGGACAGGATCGGATTGACAAACTCCATGCTCAGGGTCGTTTGACTGCCCGTGAGCGGATCGATTTATTGCTGGACAAAGGTAGTTTTGAGGAATGGGATACCTTTGTTGAACACCGGTGCACCGAGTTTGGCATGGAGCAGCGGACTATACCCGGTGACGGGGTGGTGACCGGTTACGGCACCATTAATGGCCGCTTAACCTTTGTGTTCAGCCAGGATTTCACGGTTTTCGGTGGGTCGTTATCCGAAGCCCACGCAGAAAAAATCTGTAAAATCATGGATCACGCCATTCGAGCAGGGGCACCGGTGATTGGCCTCAACGACTCGGGTGGCGCACGGATTCAGGAGGGCATTGCCTCGCTGGCCGGTTATGCCAATGTGTTCCAGCGCAATGTCATGGCCTCGGGCGTGGTGCCGCAGATTTCGATGATTATGGGGCCGTGTGCGGGTGGAGCGGTGTATTCGCCGGCGATTACCGATTTTATTTTCATGGTCAAAGACAGCTCCTATATGTTTGTCACCGGCCCGGAAGTGGTCAAAACCGTCACTCATGAAACCGTCACCCATGAAGAGCTGGGGGGGGCTGTGACCCACTCGACAAGATCGGGCGTGTCGGATCGTGCCTTCGATAATGATGTCGAGGCGCTGTTATGGTTACGCCAATTCATGGGTTATCTGCCGACCAGTAACCGCGCTCCACCGCCGTGGGTACCGAGTGAGGACCCCGCCGATCGTTCTGAGCCGTCGCTGGATGCTTTGGTGCCTAACAATACCAATAAACCCTATAACATGAAGGAGTTGATTTATAAAGTAGTGGATGGCCAGGAGTTCTTTGAGATCCAACCGGATTTTGCCCAGAATATTTTAATCGGTTTCGGGCGTATGGAAGGCTATACGGTTGGTTTTGTCGCCAACCAGCCTATGGTTCTAGCTGGTTGTTTAGATATTGATTCTTCACGTAAAGCCGCCCGATTTGTGCGCTTCTGCGATTGTTTCAATATTCCTATTGTGACTTTCGTCGATGTCCCAGGTTTTATGCCGGGCACCACACAGGAATATGGCGGCATCATCAAGCACGGCGCCAAACTGCTGTATGCCTATGCCGAAGCTACGGTGCCGAAAATCACCGTGATCACCCGTAAAGCCTATGGCGGGGCTTATGATGTGATGAGCTCTCAGCATCTGCGGGGTGATGTGAATTTTGCTTGGCCCAGTGCTGAAATTGCGGTGATGGGACCCAAGGGGGCGGTGGAGATTATCTTCCGCGAACATGCGGGTGATCCTGAAAAAATTGAAGAACTCACCGAGGATTACCGGCAAAAGTTTGCCAATCCCTTTATTGCCGGTCACCGTGGTTTTATCGAAGATGTGATCAAACCCAGCTTTACCCGCAAGCGTCTCTGCCGTTCGCTGGCTATGCTTAAGGATAAAAAGTTGGAAAATCCTTGGCGCAAACACGGGAATATTCCACTGTGATGTTTAAAAAAATACTGATTGCTAACCGCGGTGAGATCGCCTGTCGGGTGATAAAAACCGCGCGAAAAATGGGCATTGCTACTGTAGCGGTATGTTCTGATGTGGATCGGGATGCTTTGCATGTGCAACTGGCGGATGAATCGGTCTTTATTGGCCCTTCACCCTCGGCGCAAAGTTATCTGCGCATGGAGCGGATCGTCCAGGCGTGCCAGGATACCGGCGCGGAAGCGGTACATCCCGGTTATGGCTTTTTGTCGGAAAACCCACGGTTTACTCAAGCATTAGATCAGGCCGGTATTGTCTTCATCGGGCCTAATGTCCGGGCTTTGGAAATCATGGGCGATAAAATCGCCTCCAAGAAACTGGCCATCGAAGCCGGTGTGAATACCGTACCGGGCTGTACCGATGTGGTTCGTGATCCCGATGACGCAGTGCGCATCGCCCGCGATATCGGTTTTCCCGTTATGCTTAAAGCCAGCGCTGGCGGTGGCGGCAAGGGCATTCGTTTAGCCTGGACCGAAGCCGAATGCCGTGAGGGTTTCCAGCGCGCCACCAACGAAGCTCAAGCCAGTTTTGGTGATGCGCGGGTATTTATCGAAAAATTCATAGAACATCCGCGCCATATCGAAATTCAGGTGATCGCGGATAACCACGGCCAGGTGCTGCACCTTAACGAACGCGAGTGTTCCATCCAACGTCGCCATCAGAAAGTCATCGAAGAGGCTCCCTCGGCGTTTATTGATCCGGCAACCCGCGAGGCGATGGGGAAACAGGCGATTGCGTTAGCGCGGGCGGTGGATTACCGCTCGGCGGGTACGGTGGAATTCATCGTCGATAAAGACCGCAATTTCTATTTCCTGGAGATGAACACCCGTTTGCAGGTCGAGCACCCGGTCACCGAGCTGATTACCGGTCTGGATCTGGTGGAGCTGATGATTCGCGTCGCGGCCGGAGAGCCATTGGGATTGACGCAGGATCAGATCGGCATTAACGGTTGGGCCATCGAGGCGCGGGTTTACGCCGAAGATCCCTACCGTGGGTTTTTACCCGCGATTGGTCGCTTAATGCGTTATCGGCCGCCAGAGGAAAGCCGCCATGTGCGGGTGGATACTGGGGTTACCGACGGCGGCGAAGTGTCGATGTATTACGATCCGATGATTGCCAAGCTCATCACTTGGGATCAGGATCGTGACAGCGCTACCCGCCAGATGCGCCACGCCCTCGATTGGTTTTACATCGGTGGTCTGGCGAATAACATCCCGTTTCTCGCCGCGCTGATGAGCCACCCGCAGTTTAAATCTGGCGATATCAGCACGAATTTTATTGCGGAACAATACCCGGACGGTTTCCAGTCGCCAGTGCCCCCTGAGGCTGAGCGGAATATTCTGGTTGCTGTTGCCGCAGCGGTGCATCGTGATCATGTTGATCGTGACGCGTCGATTACGCAGCAGCTCCCCGGCCATGAGCATTGTCCGGGTGACGACTGGGTGGTAGTGGTCGATGGTGTGCACTATCCGCTGACGATTCGCCGTGATGCCGCTGGGTTTACCGTCGAGGCCGCTCATCAAACGCAACCCATGCGGATTGACATCGTGTGGCAACTGGGCGATCCGTTGTTTGAAGCGCGTATTGATGGTGAGTTGGTCTGTGTGCAAGTTGAACGCGATGGGGTCGCTTATCAGTTATTCCATCACAGTTTCTGCATCAAGGCGCTGGTATTGACTCCAAGTGTGGCCGAGTACCAAAAGCGCATGTTGGACAAACCGG
Source organism: Candidatus Competibacteraceae bacterium (assembly GCA_007120095.1). Lineage (GTDB taxonomy): Bacteria > Pseudomonadota > Gammaproteobacteria > Competibacterales > Competibacteraceae > SKOM01. Next base: position 10,622 of record SKOM01000179.1, read on the forward strand.
CACCGGATCTCAGCAAATACCTGCTCTCGCCTATGCCGGGCTTATTAGTGCAGATGCTGGTCAAACCGGGTGAAGAGGTGAAAGCCGGGCAGGATTTAGCCATTATTGAAGCGATGAAAATGGAAAATGTGCTGCGTGCTGCCCGCGATGGTACCGTGAGTCAAGTACGGGTTGAAGCGGGTGCCAGTTTGTCAGTGGATCAGGTCATTATTGAGTTCACATGAGTGCCGTTAATGACCATCAGGTGCTGGCCGCGTCAGTGCGCAGCGGCCAGCGGCGTGCTTTGGCACGGTCGATTACCCTGATCGAATCCAGTCGCCGTGCTGATCAAGACATCGCCGAAGCGTTGCTCACTGAGCTGTTGCCGGATACCGGCAACAGCATCCGCCTGGCGATTTCCGGTTCGCCGGGGGTGGGCAAATAGACGTTCATCGAAGCGTTTGGTCTCCATCTGGTTGAGCACGGTCACCGCGTTGCCGTGTTAGCGATCGATCCCAGCTCAGCACGCAGTGGCGGGTCAATTCTCGGTGATAAAACCCGCATGGAACAACTGACCCGCCGACCGGAAGCGTTTATCCGTCCCTCGCCGGCGGGGCGTACCCTCGGCGGTGTGGCGCGGCGTACCCGTGAGGCCATGCTGGTCTGTGAAGCTGCGGGGTTTGACGTGATCATTGTCGAAACCGTGGGGGTGGGTCAGTCCGAGACGTTGGCTGCTGAGATGACCGATATGTTTTTGCTGCTGCTGCCGCCTGGGGGCGGTGACGATTTGCAGGGCATTAAACGCGGTATTATGGAGCTGGCGGATTTAGTCCTGGTCAATAAAGCCGATGGGGATTTACTGGCCGCTGCCCGGCGGGCGGCGTCGGATTATGGGCATGCCTTGGGTTTGATGCAGCCGCGTTCCCGCAGTTGGCGGGCCGAGGTCAAGCTGTGTTCTGCGGCGACGGGGCAGGGAATTGACACCGTCTGGGAGAGCGTCTGTGCGTATCGCCAGGCGTTAGAACAGTCCGCTGAGTTTCAACAGCAGCGGGCCGGTCAGGCGCGTTCCTGGTTATGGCAGGAACTGCGCGAGGGGTTATTACAGACATTTCAGTCCGATGTCGCCATCCGTGCAGCCTTGCCAGACATTGAAGCGGCAGTGGTTGCCGGGACTACCCCAGCACCGCTGGCCGCACGGGAATTACTCAATCAGTTTTTAGCCCGGCAGTGATTGGCCGCTGAAGTCAGTGACGGTGGGTACAATCCAAGGAGTATGTAATTAATCATGTTTATCAGTGTATTAACTTTTATGGCCTTTTTTGCGGCGAGCGCTGCCGCCGCTGCTACAGGCTCATTGTTCAGTCCGGGCCAGTGGTATGACCGATTGGAGAAACCGCGCTGGACGCCGCCCAATTGGTTATTCCCCGTGGTCTGGACGATCCTGTACATCAGTATGACCATCGCGGCCTGGCGGGTGGCCTTTACCGATTCCCCCTTAGTGCCCCTGGCCTTGGCCTTATGGGCTTTACAGATCGCCCTGAACGCGCTGTGGACACCGGTGTTTTTCGGCCTGCAACGGCTGTGGGGGGGGCTGATTGTCCTGGTGATGCTGTGGGCGGCCGTGGTGTTGACCACTATTGCCTTTTTCTTTGTCGATGCTGTGGCCGGCTGGTTGTTTTTGCCCTATGTGTTGTGGGTGAGCACGGCTGGCGCCCTGAACTACGAAGTGTGGAAGCGTAATCCTGCCGCCGTACCTGCTGGCACCCATTAAACTGTGCTTTACTAAACAATAGCTTGGGCAGTTTTTGAGGTAAGCGTTCAGAGACCTCCCCCAGCGCGGGGGAGGCGAGCGTCGCTTACCCTGAGTCTGGTCATCAGGGCTAACGACTATTCGGTGCGCCAAATCGCTTAGGGGGTTCACTTTAGTAATACCTTCTGACTTCTTAATTTCCATACTATGTCGTTATTTTTCTTTGGTGGCTAACGCCGCAATCACGCGCCTGTCGAGTGCATTGCTTGGTTAGCAAGCTTCTTCACGCTAGCACTTCCGCTATGGGTGTCCAGAACAACCATCCCCTCTGACTCCGCATCTATCTGAGCAAGAAGCTCCCCTCGAACGTTCCAGGTTGCCGACTGACCGACGCTAAGAAAGTCGTCGCTTGGCCCGACACAGTTGGCCATGATCACAAACATATTGTGCCTTCGAGCAACAATGGGATAGTGCTTCATTGCTTTGGCTAGGCCTCCAACAGGTTTTGCAACACTAGCGAGATAAATATCAGAAGATAAGGCGGCTGCATCGTCGGCATGATCCATTTGAAGTGACTCATAACAGATGGCAGGCGTTAATTTGAAGCCCTGCCTCTCCAGCAAAAGCTGCTCATGACCCTGCACGAAGTAGGGATGCTCATCAGGGTGCAGTTGTTGTTTTGCGTATAGGCGTCGAACTTCACCAGACGCGAACCAAACCATTCCGATATACACATCAGAACCAGCAATGATCGGCATACCGACACCTATAATCAGGTTGTGGTTATCGCTGCACTCCTGAAAAAGATCAAGTCGGTGGTCGTCTATGTCGATAGCAAGAGAGTCAGCGAGTCGTGGTTCGAACCCTGTGAGCGAAAGTTCAGGGAAGAACAGCACATCTGCTCGTTGGTTAACGGCTAGCTCAATAAGCTCAAGATGCTTAGCACGGTTAGTTGCGAAATCGCCTGCTATTGGTCGAAATTGAGCGGCACACACCTTCATAATCGAGTTCCTATCCAAACCTGATTTTTTCAAAGATTTGCTAGCGCCCAGTTTAACCGGCGCGGGCTTTGCCCGCGTCCGGTTTCAAGCTGTTTTGTACGCCCAACATGGGCATGAACGTATGGGGTGAAAGTCCCCTGTATGAAGATCACCGTAACCAAATGTACCGGATGTACCGGGAAACGGCGGTGGGCCGCTGCTACGCTACTGGGCCGTATAGCCGCCGTCGATAACCAGTTCAGAGCCGGTCACGAACTTCGATTCGTCGGATGCCAGGTAGACTACGCCCCAGGCGATATCGTCGGGCTCACCGACGTGCCCGATCGGGTGTTTTTCATCAAGCAGTTTCCGGAACGCTTCAACGCCGTCGGGGTGTTGTTTGCCGAGATCTTCGACCAGCGGCGTCCAGATATAGGCCGGGTGGATCGAGTTGACGCGGATGTTTTCGGTGGCATAGAACAGCGCGTCATTCTTGCTCATCAGGCGTACTGCGCCCTTTGAGGCGTGATAAGGGGGCAGATCGGCCGCCCCGATCAGGCCGTAGATCGACGACAGGTTGACGATACTGCCGCTACCGGCCTTACGCATGTGGCCGATGGCGTGCTTGGTGCAGAGGAACACGCCGGTCACATTGATGTTGAACAGCGCTTCCCATTCCTCCCGGGTGACTTCGTCAGTCGGTTTGTTGACCCCGGCGATGCCGGCGTTATTGACGAGTACGTGAAGCCCGCCGAAGCGTTCTGCGACTTCGTCGTAGCACTGCCGGATGGCCTCCTCGTCGGTGACATCGACATGCCAGTAGTCGGCCTGGCCGCCGACGCTTTTGATTTCGGCCGCCACCGCCTTGCCGGCATTATCGTCGATGTCAAGCACGGCGACCACCGCACCTTCCTCGGCAAGCCGAATCGCTGAAGCCCGCCCGATTCCGAGTGCACCTCCGGTGACGACGGCTGCTTTTCCTGAAACACGATTCATCAGATTCCTCCTAGGTAGTGATGCGAATAGGAGCCACCGGCATGCAGGTGGTTGTCGAAAGCCGCTCCATCACGAAATGTCGAGACTATAAGAAAAATAAACGGCCTTATTTCATGAGAACCAAATATACCGGAAAACAGTCAGGATGTCAATTTGATAGGTGTCAATCTGACCGGAAAGCCATCCGAAATTTATAAATTTGTCTTTAATGAGCAGCAAATAAACGCTGCCAATCGAAAGCCGCACCAGGGTCGGTTTTACGCCCCGGCGCGATGGCAGCGTGGCTGGTGATGCGCTGTGGCGTAATCGCTGGATAGTGCTGTTGCAAACTGCACACGACCTTGGCAAGCGTCGCATATTGACGATCATCGTAAGGCCACTCATCCGTGCCCTCTAATTCAACACCAATCGAAAAATCATTGCACCGGCTACGACCTTGGAAACATGATTCACCGGCATGCCAGGCGCGGCGGCTGAAGGGCACAAACTGAATCATTGAACCATCGCGGCGGATCAGCACATGAGCGGAAACCCTCAGGGTGTGGATCGTTGCGAAGTAGGGATGAGTATTCGGATCGAGACGATTGCAAAACAGATCTTCGATCCACGGGCCGCCGAATTCTCTCGGCGGCAAGCTGATACCATGGATTACCAGCAGATCGATGACCATGCCCGGTGGACGGGCGTCCTGATTTGGCGACTCACAGTAGCGGGCCTGCGATAGGTAACCTTCCGGCAGTTCGATGGGCATCATCAACCGTATCTCACATAAAGTGATGTGCTAGGATCAGCACAGCCGTGTTATTGGCCACAGAGCGTATCCAACCTAACTTCCCGCTTAACCTTTGGATGTCTTATGAGCACGAGTGAAACCCCTACGGATCAATCCCCGACGCGCCCCGACCCCTGGACCCAAAACCCTAAAACCGAACCGCCCGCGCCCGGCAGTGAACAATGGGCCAAAGAGCTGGTAACCAAGCTGGCTACCGATGCCCTGGTTGAAAAGCGCCGAGCGCGCCGTTGGGGCATCTTTTTCAAATTGCTGATCATGTTATACCTGATTACATTGTTATGGATAGGGCTGGGAGGCACTCAGTGGTTGAGCGACCTTGGTAAGGTGCGCCAGCATACCGCTATTGTCAATCTCACCGGCAGTATTACCGATGCCGCCGAATCCAATGCCGATAATTTAGTCGCCGGTTTGCGAGCAGCTTTCAAGGACGACCAGACTGCGGGAGTGATTTTGCGGATTAATAGCCCCGGTGGCAGTCCAGTACAGGCCGGACTGGTATTTGAAGAAATACTGCGCCTGCGCGAGCTTCATCCGACGGTGCCCTTATACGCCGTGATCACTGATGTTGGTGCTTCGGGTGCCTATTACATCGCTGCGGCTGCTCAGGAAATCTACGCCAGCCCGGCGAGTTTAATTGGCTCGATTGGGGTTGTTGCCGGTGGATTCGGTTTCGTGGACACCTTGGAAAAACTCGGCATCGAACGCCGTTTGTACATCGCCGGTGACAACAAGGCCTTGCTGGATCCCTTCTCCCCGGAAGACAGCCAGCAAGCGGCGTTTTTCCAAGCCCTGTTGGATGAGATTCACCAGCAGTTTATCAGTGCGGTGCAACGCGGGCGTGGTGAGCGTTTGCAGGATGATCCCGAGTTGTTCAGCGGCCTGGTCTGGACAGGAGAGCGCAGTGTGGAACTGGGTCTGATTGACGGTCTGGGCTCTACCCGTTATGTCGCTGAAGAGTTGGTTGGTCAGGAGCGTTTGGTTGATTTTACCCGGCGCTTGCGGTGGACTGATCGTCTGCTACTGCAAATAGGTCGGGGTATCGGTGTGGGGGTGCTGGAGGAGGGACAGTGGCGTTTGCATTGAATTGTTAAGTATTTTTGTCAGGTATTGTCAAGTGCTGCTTTGCGACATAAAATGCGCTTTATTTCTCTATGTGAACTAAATTTCGCATTGTGAAAATGCCACTGTACTGAAAATCTTGGAGAGCACATATGCCGCATTTAAGTATCGAGCAATTGCAACAAGACTGGGCCGAGAATCCGCGCTGGAAAGGCGTTCATCGTCCTTATGAAGCCACCGAAGTGGTGCGCTTACGGGGCACCGCTGAGATTGAATACACCCTGGCTAATAAAGGTTCCCGCAAGCTGTGGGATTACCTGCACACCGAACCCTTCGTCAATTCCCTGGGTGCCTTGACCGGCAACCAGGCCATGCAGCAAGTCAAAGCCGGTCTTAAAGCGATTTACCTTTCCGGCTGGCAGGTGGCAGGCGACGCTAATACTTCATTGCAAATGTATCCTGATCAGTCGCTGTATGCGGTGAACTCAGTGCCGGAAGTGGTGCGTCGGATCAACAATACCCTGCAGCGTGCCGATCAACTGCACCACGCTGAGGGCAATGACAGTGTGGACTGGTTCCAGCCGATTGTGGCTGATGCCGAGGCCGGTTTCGGTGGGGTGCTCAACGCTTTTGAATTAATGAAGGCCATGATTGAAGCGGGGGCTTCCGGGGTGCATTTTGAGGATCAACTGGCTTCGGCGAAAAAGTGCGGGCATATGGGTGGCAAAGTGCTGGTGCCAACCCGTGAGGCGGTGCAAAAGCTGGTTGCTGCGCGTCTAGCGGCCGATGTCATGGGTGTGCCGACCCTGGTCATTGCTCGCACGGATGCTGATGCGGCTAATTTGCTGACTTCTGATGCTGATGAGCACGATCACCGCTTTATCGTCAAAGGTGAGCGCACGGTGGAAGGGTTTTATCGGGTTAATGCCGGTATGGAACAGGCGATTGATCGGGCTATTTCCTATGCTGCTGTGGCCGATCTGGTATGGTGTGAGACCTCCGTGCCCGATCTGCAACAGGCTAAAACCTTTGCTGAAGCAGTGCACACAGTTCATCCTGGAAAATTACTGGCGTATAATTGCTCGCCCTCATTCAACTGGCGTAAAAATCTTGACGATGCCAGCATCGCTAAATTCCAGCGCGAGCTTGGGGCGATGGGGTATAAATTCCAGTTCATCACCCTGGCTGGCTTCCATGCATTGAATTACGGCATGTTTAAGTTAGCCAAAGGCTACAAAGAGCGTCAAATGGCCGCCTTTGTCGAGTTACAGGAAGCTGAATTTGCCGCTGCCGATCAGGGCTTCACGGCCATCAAGCATCAGCGTGAGGTCGGTACGGGCTATTTCGACACAGTGACTCAAACCATCACCAGCGGTTCCTCATCGGTGACCGCATTGACCGGATCGACCGAAGAAGCGCAGTTCTAGATACCGCTGGCCACTTATCCTCAATATTAGTATTTGGTATAAAGGAACCCGATAGCCCTTTTGGCTGTCGGGTTTTTTGCTGTACACAAGCGTGGTATTTTATTTATCGTACTAAGTTTCCGGTCAACTGCACTGAACGATGGATTATGAAACCGCTTGAAAATGATCATGATCAGGGTGTGCTGGTCGATAAAGCACGTCCTAAGCTGAAACCGCCGCAGATGTATAAGGTGGTTCTGAACAACGATGATTACACGCCAATGGAATTCGTGGTGCACATACTGGAACTGTTTTTTGGGATGAATCGGGACAAAGCCACTCAAATCATGCTGCATATTCATACGCGAGGGCAGGGCGTGTGCGGCATATTTACCCGGGATATTGCGGAAACCAAGGTAACCCAGGTTAATGAGTATTCCCGCGAGCATCAGCATCCGTTGATGTGTACCATGGAAGAGGCCTGAACCGCACACTACCATGAGGTTATGAGTATGCTGAGCAAGGATCTGGAATTTTCGATCAACTTTGCGTTTCGCGAGGCTCGCAAGCGCCGCCATGAATTCATGACGGTAGAACATTTGCTGCTGGCTTTGCTGGATAATCCGTCAGCTGCGGAAGTTTTGAAAGCCTGCGGTTCGGATGTCAATAAATTAAAGCAAGATTTACAGGCTTTCATACTGGACAGCACCCCCGTCTTGGGGCCTGATGACCCGCGCGAAACTCAGCCGACACTCGGATTTCAGCGTGTTTTGCAGCGAGCTGTGCTGCATGTGCAGTCCTCAGGCAACCGCGAAGTGACGGGGGCGAATGTACTGGTTGCTATTTTCGGCGAGCAAGAATCGCAGGCTGTATATCTGCTGAAACAGCAGAATATTAGTCGCCTGGACGTGGTTAATTACATATCGCATGGTATATCCAGAGTTTCTGATGACAAGGATTCCCCCGCCAATATCAACCCAAGTCATGAGGATGCCGCCGGTGAAGGTGCTTCCAGCACCAGTGCCTTGGAAAATTACGCCTCTAATCTCAATGAAATGGCTCGTCAAGGGCGGATTGATCCGCTGATCGGACGACAGCATGAGGTAGAGCGCACTATTCAAATTTTATGTCGGCGGCGCAAAAACAACCCGCTGTTTGTCGGCGAAGCGGGTGTTGGTAAAACCGCCATCGCCGAAGGGCTGGCGAAAAAAGTGGTCGATGGTGAAGTGCCCGATGTGCTGGAGAATGCTGTGATCTATGCCCTAGATCTGGGGTCGTTGGTTGCGGGCACCAAATATCGCGGGGATTTTGAAAAACGTTTGAAAGCCTTACTGGCCCAGTTAAAAAAAGAACCCCATGCTATGCTGTTCGTCGATGAAATTCATACGCTTATCGGAGCGGGCGCGGCATCTGGCGGGGTAATGGACGCCTCGAATTTGATCAAACCCATGCTGGCTTCGGGTGAGCTTAAATGTATTGGCTCGACGACCTATCAGGAATACCGGGGTATTTTCGAAAAGGATCGGGCGCTGGCGCGGCGTTTCCAAAAAATCGACATCAGCGAGCCTTCAGTTGATGATACCTACCAGATTCTGCGTGGCCTCAAAGACCGTTTTGAAGACCACCACAGCGTCAGATACACGTTGAAAGCGTTACGAGCCGCTGCCGAGCTGTCGGCGCGTTATATCAATGATCGTCACCTGCCGGATAAGGCTATCGATGTGATTGATGAAGCCGGAGCGAATCAACGACTGTTACCGATATCACGGCGCAAGAAAACCATCGGTCCGGTTGAGATCGAGAGTATTGTCGCCAAGATCGCGCGTATTCCTCCGAAAAGCGTGTCGTCCTCGGATAAAGATACCCTGAAAACCCTTGATCGCAATTTGAAGCTGGTGGTGTTCGGGCAAGACCCGGCGATCGACACTTTAGCTACGGCCATCAAAATGTCCAGAGCCGGTCTGGGCAATGAGCACAAACCCATTGGCTCGTTTCTGTTTGCCGGTCCCACCGGGGTCGGTAAGACCGAAGTTACCCGCCAGTTGGCCAAGGTCATGAGTATCGAGCTGATCCGATTTGATATGTCGGAATATATGGAACGCCACACGGTGTCGCGTCTCATCGGTGCACCACCGGGTTATGTGGGTTTTTATCAGGGTGGTTTGCTCACCGACGCGGTACTCAAACATCCTCACTCTGTATTATTGCTGGATGAAATTGAAAAGGCTCATCCGGATGTGTTCAATCTGCTGTTGCAGGTCATGGATCACGGCACATTGACTGATAATAACGGCCGCGCGGCTGATTTCCGCAATGTGATCATTGTGATGACCACCAATGCCGGTGCTCAGCAAATGGATCGACCCTCAATTGGCTTTGCAACCCAGGATCACTCCAGTGACGGCATGGAAGCGATTAAGCAATTGTTCGCACCTGAGTTCCGCAATCGCCTCGATGCCATTGTGCAGTTCCAGCCGCTGGATCCGCACACCCTGGATCATGTGGTCGATAAGTTTTTGATCGAACTGGAAGCCCAGCTTGAACCTAAAGGCGTGGTCATCGAGGTTACTCCGGCGGCCAAGCAGTGGCTGGCGGTGCGCGGTTATGATCCGAAAATGGGGGCGCGTCCGATGGGTCGAGTTATTCAAGAAAACATCAAAAAACCCCTAGCCGAAGATCTGCTATTTGGTCGACTGGTTAACGGCGGTCATGTTCTGATTGATGTCTGCGGGGATCAACTCGGATTTGAGTTTAACGAGGAAAAAAGGGAAAGCATCGCCTCGGTTGAATGACTTCATTCGCGCTCAGCGAGTGCGGTAGGTGATTCTGCCCTTACTGAGATCATAAGGGGTCAGTTCGACCTTAACTTTATCACCGGTCAGGATGCGAATGTAATGCTTGCGCATCCGACCGGAGATATGCGCGGTCACAACGTGGCCGTTTTCTAGTTCTACGCGGAACATGGTGTTGGGCAGGGTATCGAGTACCGTACCTTCCATTTCAATTTGGTCTTCTTTCGCCATAGATAAGCTCCAATTACAAATAATCGATTAAAATAAAACAAAATGGGCTGAGGCACAAGTTCAATCTTGCCATTGCCACCGTCCAGCGGTGAATCGCTGATGGGGTTGGAACCGAGCCTTGTAGGACATTTTTTGACAATTTTTAATGTAATAACCTAGATAGACCCAGGGTAGACCCATCCGTCGGGCATACTCGATCTGGTGCAGAATAATCAGCGTCCCCAGTGTACGTTGCGCGGCCGAGGGTTCGAAGTACGAGTAAACAGCGGAAAAGCCATCCGCAAGATGATCAACCACGGCACCACAAAGTAAGCGGTTTTCACTATCACGCAGTTCCCACAGGGCATTACTACACCAACTGCTCGCCGTGAAACCAAAAAAATCGTCGGCACTGATCAAATCCATGCCGCCGTCGCGGTGACGGTGGTGAGCGTAACGCTGAAACAATTGGTAATGTTCTCCGTCATGGCTCATGGGGCGCAATTGTAAGCGTAGATCCCGGTTGTTTTTCCAGCTACGCCGTTGTGAGCGAGAAGGACGGAAATTCCGGCTGGAAACCCGCAAAGATTGACACGCCTTGCACGCCTGGCAATAGGGGCGGTACACATGTTCACCGCTGCGCCGAAAACCCTGTAACAGCAAGGATTGGTAATGCGTTTGATTGACCTGCCGAGGTTCGGCGACCAAGTTACGCGCTTGACGCTCGGGTAGGTAACTGCACGCGTGGTCTGTGGTTAAATACAGCGGCAAATGGGTCATGGTTATTCAGTAATCGCAGGCCCACTCAGGGTCAATCAGCCAGGCATTGGCGGAATGCGGTTCGCGGCAGGCCTTGAGCAGTTGTAAAAATCGCTGGCGGGAGACATCCTCAGCGCCCAAGCGGTATAGATGATCTGTGGGTAATTGGCAGTCAATGATTGGAAATCGCCAGCGGCGCAGATGGGCGCACAGGCACGCCAGTGCAACTTTCGAGGCGTCGCTGGCGCGGCTGAACATCGACTCACCGAAAAATACCCTCCCCAGGGCAACCCCATATAACCCGCCGACTAATTGTCCATTCTGCCAGGTTTCTACCGAGTGGGCGAAACCGAGTTGATGCAAACGTCCATAAGCCGAGCGCATTTCGGGGACAATCCATGTCGCATCAGTTTGCGGACGCGGTGCACTGCAACCTTCAATGACTGCAGGGAACGCCTGATCCAGGCTGACCGTATAGCGGCCGCTGCGGATGACCTTGCGTAAACTCCGCGAAACCTTCAAGCGTTCCGGGTAAAGTACCGTACGCGGGTCAGGTGACCACCAGCAGATCGGTGTAGAGTCATCATACCAGGGAAATATCCCGTTGCTGTAGGCATGCAGCAACCTTTCAGGGCTTAAGCAGCCGCCTACGGCCAGCAGCCCGTTTGGCTCACGCAGCGCCCATGCCGGATTGGGGAAAGGCTGCGTGCTATTGTGGCAATCAAGCCAGATGACAGCGGTCATGGTGGCGTATCACGGTAAGGGTTATGATTTTGTAATTGTTCGGCATAAGCCTGTACAGCGGGCGTTTCACGAGCAAGGAAATCAGCCACGGCGATGTTGAACTGTGGGTCGGCCAGCCAATGGGCTGAGTAGGTGAGCGTGGGCAGAAAACCGCGCCAGATTTTGTGCTCGCCTTGGGCACCAGGTTCGAAGCGTGTCAGGCCATGGCGGATACAATACTCTATACCCTGATAGTAACAAAGCTCAAAATGCAGGCTATCAAAATCAGCGGCACAACCCCAGTGTCTCCCATACAGAGTATCATGACTCAGGTAACTGAGGGCAGCGGCCACTGGCTGATGATCCATCAACGCGGTGACTACCAGCACACGTTCACCTAAGGTTGCACCCAGTTGGCGGAAAAATTCCAGAGTCAAGGCCGGGAAATTGCCACGCTGATGGAACGTGTTACAGTAGAAACGGTGGAACCACAGCCAGTCGGTGGCGCTGAGATCGCTGCCGTGGCGGGTGACGATTTGCAGCCGTGAGGTGCTGGCCAGCTTGCGTTCCCGGCGAATATTTTTCCGCCGCTTGCTGACCAGCTCACCGAGAAAATCCTCAAAGCCTGGGTAGCCGCGATTATGCCAGTGAAACTGACAACCCGTACGGATTAAAAACCCGGCGCGTTCCAAGTGTGCACAGTGCTCATGATCAGGAAACAGCCAATGCAGCGAGGAACAGCCCCGATCATATGCCAGGCTACGACAACTCTGAATCAGAGCGGCGGCGATCGCATCGCGGTTGGTACCACCGGCTGGTAATAACCAACGTGGGCCGGTGGCCGGGGTGAAGGGAATGGCCGCCACGAGTTTGGGGTAGTAATCAAGCCCATACTGGCGATAGGCATTAGCCCAGCTCCAATCAAACACAAACTCGCCGAAAGAATTATCTTTAAGATAGAGCGGCACAGCACCCAGTAACCGGCCGTGTTGGTCTTGGCAGATGACATGCTGAGGGTGCCAGCCGGAACGCTGCTGCAAACAGCCTTGAGTTTCCAAAGCATTGAGAAATTCATGCCGTAAAAACGGGTAGGCGTTCGGCACCAACCGATTCCAGTCGGCGGCGTCAACTCGGTCTAGCGAGGTAATAATGTGGGTCTGCATCGAATCCAGTCTCGATTAAGATTAGAATACTGAGTTAAATTGGCATTAGAGGTTTCAGATCCTTGGCACAAGCATCGCGAAAAGCAGAATTCAGATTGGCATCTACCGTGCTGCACCAAGCACAATACGCCCTGCGCGAGAGCGTATTTCTGATATTAGTCATTTTCAGCGGTTTTTTGCTCATCGCTTTGCTGACCTACAGTCCGCATGATAGTGCATGGTCAAGTGTTGGTAGCAACACTGAAGTGGCCAATTACGGCGGAGTCATCGGTGCCTGGTTTGCAGATGTGGTGTTATATTTCTTCGGCTTCCTGGCGTTCTTATTGCCCGTGGCGTTGATCTATGCCGCTTGGCATTTGACCCGGGCCGAGGTCTGGCAGGTGCTGGACGGCGAAGTCGTCCTGTTTCGGGCCATGGGCACGGGGGTGACCCTGACGGCAGGCTGTGCTTTGGCTACCTTGCTGTTACCGGGCATTGCTCAAGTTTCAGGCGGCGGGGTATTGGGTGAAGCAGTCAGCCAAAAACTGGTGGCCGCTTTTGGGCCGGCTGGCGGCAGTTTATTTCTTCTGGCGTTATTTTTGGCTGGCTTTACCTTAACCACCGGCGTGTCTTGGGTTGGTTTGCTCGATGTGGTCGGGCGCTGGACGTGGAAAGCGCTGGCGTGGCTGCTGGCCGCCCCTGCAATGCTGTGGCAGCACTATCAGGCCGTGCGCGCTCAACGTGCTGAACAACCCACCCTTTCGGAACCTGCCGTCTCAGAGTCCTATGAGTTTGAATCAGAACCGGTGACAGCGGTTGATTCGCCGAAGCCAGCGGATGAATATGATCTGCCGGATCCGCAACCCACTGTTGAAACGTCTGGGTTTAGTGACGAAACACCTGCGACATCAGCACGGCGGTCGCGTATCGAACCGACCTTCGTCGATGATACTGATCCCGAGTGGTATGAGTCAGAACCGGAAAAGCGGATTGAGACGGCTGAGTTGCCTGCGGAGCGTGAGGACACAGCTCCCGAAAACGATCCGCCGCCTGTGTTTTCACTGCCGGCTTTGTTTAAATCCGCCTTGTCCAACTCTCAGCCCGCCCCAGAACCACAGATCGCTCCAGCGGTCCAGCCACCGGTTAAGCGCGAAAAACCACCGTTGCCGCCGCTGGAATTACTGGATCGGGTTCCGGGCAATGTGACCGGTTACAGCGAAGACGAGTTGGAGACTATGTCGGTTCAGCTCGAAAGCTTGCTGGCCAGTTTCGGGGTGACCGTGACGGTAGTTAATATCGAGCCTGGTCCGGTCATTACCCGTTTCGAAATTGATCCGGCTCCAGGAGTCAAGGTCAATCAGATCACTAATTTGTCCAAGGATTTGGCGCGTGGCTTATCCGTTACCAGTGTCCGGGTGGTTGAGGTTATCCCCGGTAAATCGTTTATTGGTTTAGAGATTCCCAATCAACGTCGTCAAATTGTGTATCTGGGTGAAATTCTGGCCTCGCCGCCGTACCAAAATGCCAGCTCACCTTTGACGCTGGTGTTGGGTAAGGATATCGGCGGACGTCCCGTGGTCGCCAATCTCGGTAAAATGCCGCATCTGCTGGTGGCGGGCACCACCGGCTCGGGCAAGTCTGTCGCCATTAATGCCATGCTGCTCAGTCTGCTGTATAAATCCACACCCGAGGATATACGGTTGATCCTAATCGATCCGAAAATGCTGGAGTTATCGGTTTATGAGGATATTCCGCATTTGCTGGCACCGGTGGTCACCGATATGAAAGAAGCCGCCAATGCCTTACGCTGGTGTGTGGCGGAAATGGAACGCCGTTATCGGTTGATGGCCACGCTTAAAGTGCGCAATATCGCCGGGTTTAACCGCCAGGTCCGCGATGCCATAGCCGCCGGCCAACCGATTACCGATCCTTTGTATAAACCCAGTCCGGAAATGGCCGGACAGCCGCAGCCGACTCTGGAACCGCTGCCGTTTATCGTGGTGGTGATTGATGAACTGGCTGATATGATGATGATTGTCGGCAAAAAAGTGGAAGAGCTGATTGCGCGTCTGGCTCAGAAAGCGCGAGCCTCGGGTATTCATTTGATTTTAGCGACTCAGCGCCCCTCGGTGGATGTGATCACCGGTTTGATCAAAGCCAACATTCCCACGCGGATCGCTTTTCAGGTGTCATCCAAGGTGGATTCACGCACCATTCTCGATCAAATGGGTGCGGAGAATCTGCTCGGCCATGGCGATATGCTGTTCCACCCGCCAGGAGCCGGATTCACCGAGCGGGTGCATGGCGCTTTCGTTGATGATCATGAAGTCAACCAAGTGGTGGACTACATCAAACAGCATGGCCAACCGGACTATATCGAGGCTATTCTTGAAGAACCGGTCGAAGTGCCTGATAATGTAGCGGCTTTTATAGGCGGCGGCGATGCTGGCAGCGAAACCGATGTGCTGTACGATCAGGCCGTGCAAGTGGTCACCGAGTCGCGCAAAGCATCGATTTCCAGCGTGCAGCGCCGCTTGCGGATTGGTTATAACCGGGCAGCGCGTCTGATTGAAGAGATGGAAGCGGCAGGGGTGGTCGGATCGCCGCAACATAACGGCACCCGTGAGGTCTTAGCTCCTCCACCCCCAGAGGTTTGATGACATGATGCGCAGGATGATTTGCATTTACCTGCTCGCGCTGGTGAGCGCAGCAGCGCTGGCCGACACCACGGCCGAAATTGAGGGTTATTTTGCTGAACTTGATACCTTAAAGGCCGAGTTTTCCCAGACGGTCTATGATGAGCAGGGGCGGCGTTTGGAGCAGTCGTCGGGCACGTTATACATGCAGCGTCCGCTGCGCCTGCGCTGGGTCTACCACGCGCCCCATGAGCAGCTGATTGTGGCGGATGGGCGGCGTCTATGGCTGTACGATCCCGGTTTGGAGCAGGTGACGGTACAGTTTCTGGATCAAACCCTGGAAACCACTCCACTGGCTTTGCTGAGCGGTGAGCAGCCGCTGGCCGAGTTATTTACTATCCAGCGGCTAGAGGGCCGAGGACGCTTGCAGTGGTATCAACTCCGACCGCGCCATACTGAGGCTAGTGAGGTCAGCACTTTGCGATTAGCCTTCGCCAACGGTGATCTGGAAGTGCTGGAAATCGAAGACGGGTTTCGCCGCCGTACCCGTTTAGCACTGGCCAATGTGCAGCCTAATCCTGAACTTGCCTCAGAGCTGTTTCGCTTTGATCCGCCTGCTCAGGCCGATGTTGTCGGCGATTATTGATCTTATATCATCATCTCTTTAAGCAAGGATATCTTATGCTGGATCCCAGATTACTCCGCCAGGAACCCGAACACATCGCTCAGCAATTAGCCAAGCGCGGATTCCCCCTCGATGTTACCCACCTGAATGCCTTAGAAGATCGCCGTAAAATCCTGCAAGTGCAGGTGGAGACTCTACGTAACGAGCGCAACACCCGTTTTAAAGCCATTGGCCAGGCCAAGGCGGCCGGTCAAGACATTGAGCCGCTGAAAGCCGAAGTGGCCGCCTTAGGCAAGCAACTTGCTGAAACGGATCAAGCCCTTACTGAGATACAGTCCGAACTCACTGATTTGCAACTCGGCATCCCTAATCTCACTCATGACAGCGTACCTGTCGGGGGCAGTGAAGCCGACAATCTTGAAGTACGCCGCTGGGGCGATCCGCCTGATTTTGCGTTTATCCCTCGCGATCACGTCGAAGTAGGTCAGGCCCTGTTGGATTTCGAATCCGGTGGTAAACTCACCGGAGCGCGATTTGTAGTGATCCACCACAGTCTGGCACGGCTGCATCGGGCGCTGGCGCAATTTATGCTTGATCTGCACACGACCCAGCACGGTTATCGGGAAGTGATGGTGCCGTTTATGGTCAATGCGGCGACTTTGCAGGGTACGGGGCAACTGCCCAAATTTGAAGAAGACTTGTTCCCTGTTGAGCACACCAGCGGCTATTATTTAATTCCCACCGCCGAAGTTCCGGTCACCAACCTCGTCCGGGATACAATTATCGATGCCGAGCAATTGCCGCTGAAATGGGTATGTCATACCCCTTGTTTTCGTAGCGAGGCCGGTTCCTATGGCAAAGACGTGCGGGGCATGATTCGCCAGCATCAGTTTGAAAAAGTCGAACTGGTGCATATCGTGCGTCCCCAAGATTCCTATGCGGCCTTGGAAGATCTCACCCACAATGCCGAACAGGTTTTGCAGCAACTGCAACTGCCGTATCGGGTGGTGGCGTTATGCACCGGCGATATCGGGTTTGGTGCCGCCAAAACTTACGATATTGAGGTGTGGTTGCCGGGGCAGGGGAAATATCGGGAAATTTCGTCGTGCAGTAACTGTGAGGCGTTCCAGGCACGTCGGATGCAAGCTCGCTGGCGCAATCCGGAAACCGGCAAACCGGAACCGGTGCATACCCTGAACGGCTCGGGGCTGGCGGTGGGGCGAACGCTGGTCGCTGTGCTGGAAAACTACCAACAGGCCGATGGCAGTGTGCGCATACCGGAGACATTACGCTCGTATATGGGGGGCGAAACATTTGTGCTCAAGGACTGAAGTTGTCAGGGGCTTTTGATTTTGTGGCTTATCTTCCTCCAGTTGCACCCTGAGCGAACGCGCTCGAACGCGCTCGGTCGATGGTGTCCAGGTGTGGCTTCAGATTGCCGACTACATCGCCCAGACCGCTGTCGATCTGGGTGATAGCCACCTTGAGTCGAGTGCTCATCGAGATCAGCAACCACGGGCTACACGCAAACCCCGTAAGGTCTGCTGGAGCAGTTCGCCCAGATCCTCAGACAAATAACCGCCTTCTTGAACCAATAGCATGGGAATATCCATACGGCCCAGGCGAGTACCGAGGGTGTAAAATCCATCAACGCTGACTTGAAAAGCCGAGAGTGGATCATGGGCATAAGCATCCAAACCCAAGGCCACGACTAAACAGCCCGGCGCATAATCGTTGACCACGGCAAGCGCCCGTTCAATGGTTCTCAGCCAGGTGGCTTCTTGGGTGCCGATGGGCAGAGGACAGTTGTGGTTATAGCCCTGGCCTCTGCCTTGGCCGGTTTCTGCACGGAACCCCCAATAGAATGGATAAAACCCAACAGGGTCAGCGTGAACCGAAACGGTGAGCACGTCATCACGCTTATAGAAAATCCCTTGAGTCCCATTGCCATGATGGACATCGACATCCAGAATGGCCACGGTGTGAAAGTGCTGGCGCAGCCATTGCGCCGCGATGGCGGTGTTATTGAGATAACAATGACCGCCCGCCATGTCGGCAAAAGCGTGATGTCCTGGTGGGCGGCAGAGCGCATAAGCCTCACGCGCCCCGGCGGCGATATGAGCCGCCGCACTCAGCGCCACATCCGCACTGGCCATAACCGCCTCATAGGTGTGCGGACCGATGGCGCAGGCGGTATCCGCCATGTGCCAGCCTGCACGGGCGACCACTCCATTGGAGTAGCGTCCACAGTGGCGGTTAGGGTGAATATTCGCAATGACTTCCGGGCCGGCATGGGGCAATAGCTGCCACTGTGCGTAAGCGTTGTCGAGAAAATCGAGGTAAGCAGTGCTATGCACCGCCTGTTTGTGGTGGAGTGGCCAGCGATCCGCCTGCCTGGCTTCAAGCCCCGCTGCGCGTGCCGCCTGCAACAGAATATCCGCCCGTTCGGGTTGCTCCTCACAGCGTTTAACCACACCCCGAGCTAGGAAAAATTCAGGTCGGTGGTTACGGTGAGCCTCGGTGTAATAGCTGAGCACGCTTGCTCCCTTCCACTATAGTCTTGAAACACATGAGCCGCATAACCGCAGTGAACGTTACCTCACTGTGCCTGCGTCGGTAACCATAACACCAGGTTCGGAAACGCCACAATAATCGCCAGCATCAGCAATTGCAGACTGATAAACGGCACGATGCCACGATAAATATGCCAAGTGCTGATGCTCGGTGGAGCCGCCCCGCGCAGATAAAACAGGGCAAATCCAAACGGTGGGGTTAAAAATGAGGCTTGCAGATTCATGGCGATCAGCACCCCGAACCAGATTGGATCATAGCCAAATAAAATTGCGACCGGGGTGACCAGTGGCACGACAATGAAGGTGATCTCGATAAAATCAAGGAAAAAACCCAACAGGAAAATCGTCAGCATCACAAAGAATAAAAATCCCCACTGACCGCCGGGCAAGCCTTCCAGAAAACCTTTAACCAGCCAGGTGCCATCCAAAGCACTAAAGACCATGGCAAACGCAGTGGCTCCGACCAAAATCATAAACACCATGCTGGTGAGTCGTACCGTGGTATCGGTGACTGCTGAGAGATTTTTCCATGTCAGGCGGCCATTGACCAAGGCCAGCAGGCTGGCACCGAATGCCCCCATAGCACCGGCTTCGGTGGGCGAGGCCAGACCAAAAAAAATACTGCCTAGCACGACGGCAACCAGCAACAGTGGAGGGAGCAGGCTTTTCAGCACGGCCAGTGCCAGATTATGCACTTCGAAATCGTCAGAATCCTTGGGCATTGCGGGGGCTACATCACGCTTGACCAAGGCGTAAATAGCGATATAGGTGATATACAAACTACTGAGCACCAGACCGGGAATAAACGCCCCAAGGAATAAATCGCCGACATTCACTCCCATCTGATCGCCCAGGATAATCAGCACAATACTCGGTGGGATAATTTGCCCGAGTGTGCCGCTGGCGGCAATGGTGCCGGCAGCCAGAGAGCGGTCATACTGGTATTTCAGCATTACGGGCAGTGCGAGAATCGCCATAGTCACCACAGACGCACCGACCACACCGGTCGAGGCCGCGAGCAGGGCACCGACGGCCACTACAGAAATCGCCAGCCCGCCGCGCATCCGCCCAAATAAGCGCCCCATGGTTTTGAGCAGATCTTCGGCTAAGCCCGAGGTTTGCAGCATAACGCCCATGAATACGAAAAACGGCACAGCAACCAGGGTGTAATTGTCCATGACCGAGCCGAAAATCCGCCCCGGCAGGGCAGTGAGGCGCACAAAACGAAACATAGGATCCCACGGCAGGGATAGCCCCAAATTGGGTAGGAAATCGCTACCAATCAGGGTAAACAGCACCGCTGTCGCCCCCAGGCTGAAGGCAACCGGGTAACCGGAAAGCATAAACAGCAGCAGGCAGACGAACATCCATAAAGCGATATAGTCCATGAGCGAGTAGTCTACTTAGCGGTGAGAGTTGTAGTCCGGGGCACCGACTGTGCCGCGCAGCCAGGCGATACGTTTGATGATCTCGCTGATTCCTTGCAGCATCAGCATAAAGAACGCAAAAGGTATCATCGTCTTGATGGGGTAGCGCGGCAGGCCGTCGGGTTGGGGGCTTTGCTCCATGCGTTCAACATCCGGCCAGCCACGGGGAAAATCGATCCACGCCCAGGAGCGCAGGGCATAGTCCCAGGATAACCACACGATCAGAGCACAAAATGGGATTAAAAACAGCGCTGCACCGGCAATATCGACCCAGGCTTTGGTTGTGGGTTTGAGGCTGGAATAGATGATGTCTACGCGGATATGGGCATCCTGGCGCAATACATAGGCCGCGCCGAGCAGGAAAATCAGGTTATAAGCGTAGGTTTGCCCTTCAAGCAGCATATTGCTGCTTAACTGCATGCCCAGTCTGGCACCCAGGTAGCGCCCAATCACATTGACGACGCCTAGCACGATGAGCAATACGACGAAGAATCCCATGGAGCGGCCAATAAAGTGGTTAATGGCGTCGATGGTGCGGGATACGCGTAACAAGAGGGGCATACGTGAATTGATTGATGGATAATGCTAGGGACTCTAACCCGCAGGTGACTGCGGGTCAAGCAATCCGTTATGTGGTTAGCGGACGGTTAATGGATGGCGGGCCAGGGTGCGTTGAGTCATACCATCGACATAGCGTAATTCAAACTGGCCTGCTTCGGCAGGAGCTTGGAAAGTCAGCGGATTGCCCTCACGGGTGTAGATATAATAGCCGTAGTCGCTTTCCGGCGCGTCCTCATGGACGAGGGTCACGTAATCCCACTGGCCGCTGGTGCCCGACCAGTTCACCCGAAATGATTGACCTGCGTTCAGATATTCTGGCGCATCAATTCGTGCGGGTGAGATGCTCCTGGTTTCTAAACGACTGCGTGTGGTGGTGATAAGTTCCGGGGTTCGTAGGCTGCCCCTTGGAGTAGCGCCGCCGTTCATGACCAGGGTGGGCGTTGTGGTGCTTAACGCAGCAAACAGTACCTGACCCGTGGCAAAGTCCAGGTCGGTAAGATTACGGATATGATGCAACTCGCCATTGCTGGCTTCAGCGATACAGCGCAGTTCGGATTCGGCGGCCTCATCCAAACGCAGTCCGATAATATGAGTCGAGAAATTCAGCCCGCGGTTAACTGCTGAGCGCACCAGGGCGCAGGTGTCTCCGCCGCAACTGTCAATGCCATCAACCACTAACAGCAGAGTGGTGGGTTGATTGCGGTTGCGGATCTCCATCAGTGCGGTACGCACAGCGGCGGTCAGTGATGATTGCCCTGAGGCGTTAAGCTGCCATAATGTTTTTTCCAGAGTGTCGCGGGAGTGGGCGCGTAATGGCAGTAGGGTTTTGACCTGATCGCAGCGCCGCACGGTTTGGCCGTAGACAACAGTGCCGATCCGACGGGATTCCGGTAAATGAGTGGCTAAGCGCGTTACCACATCGGTGGCGATGTGCAGTTTGAATACCCCATTGATACGGCCTCCCATACTGCCTGAATTGTCAATAACCACCATGAGATCCGGGGAGTGGGGCTGTTGCGCCAGACTGTTGCCGGAGTTCAACAGCAAGCTCAGCAGTATCGGCAGAAGCCATAAATACCGGCGGTGTTTCGCAATGAAATTGACAGGCATAACCGACCTCACTACTTTCACTTTATGCAGAATAGACTCAAACGTTCCTTGCTGATACTACCATTTTTGCACGTTGATCAGTACCGTGCAGACCCGATTCAGTCCATTACCAACCGCTGGTACCCGGTTCCCCTTTGAAGGGGCCAACGATGTCGTCAGTGACCCACCCGCCGTAGAAACCGCTGGACTGAGGGCGTACCGTCTCACCCGCTACCTGGCAAGTCACCCGTCCAGGGTAAAATGCAAAATAACCGGCCAATGGGGCGAATTCGTCATAAGGGGCGAGGTAAGTCCATGCCACAGGTTCAGCAGATGCTGCGTCTTTCAGCAGCCAATACCGCGCCTCACCTTTCCATTCACAAAACGAACGCACCGTGGGTGATGGCGTGAGCCATTGGGTGTTGACCTCTTCAGGCGGCAGGTAAAACGTCGGCGGGCTGGCGGTTTCCAATACCCGGTAACTGCGACGGCTGCGGGCAACTTCAATCTCACCGTGGCTCACCACTACTTCACGTTGGTCAGCAACCAGCGCCGGTGGGCGGGGATAATCCCAAACCGATTCCTGACCGGGTTGCGGGGTTTGGGCAAATTCGGGTCGGCGGGCACCTCGATGTTGCCAACCCGCACGGGCCTGGTGCAACCATGAAAGAGACGGTTTGGGCATAATTGAACTCCTGATTTATCGCCAGGGAATAGTTTAGCTCCTGGCTCACTCGAATCACACTAATTAGGTGGCAAAACTGCTGCAATTGTGATTAAGTCCACCATTAGAAAACATCTGTTCGAGGTAGGGTTATGAGTCAGCAACAGTCCGCAGTGCAGTCGACCGTCTTGCACTCAGATGAGGCGGCAGCGGAGTTGCTGCAAACTTTGGCCGATTTTTTGATGGAAAGTGGCTCGGTTCGACACTTGCCCGCCATTAC
>SKOM01000265.1 GCA_007120095.1 Candidatus Competibacteraceae bacterium
GGCTGTTTGTGTTGCTGTGGAGCACGGGTTTTATCAGCGCCAAATACGGTTTGCCCTACAGTGAACCGTTTGCCTTTCTGGCCTGGCGGATGTTTTTCAATCTGCTGTGTTTTGCCCTGCTGCTGAAACTTTTTGCTGTAGTCTTGCCACGCAGCCCGCGCCTGTGGGGACAGCAGTTGCTGGCCGGTGCCCTGATTCACGGGGCTTACCTGGGAGGGGTATTCTCGGCCATTGATGCCGGTATTCCGGCAGGTCTGACCGCCTTGCTGGTAGGGCTTCAGCCGCTGCTGACCGGTCTGCTGATGTATCTGGTCTGGCAGTAACGCCTCAGTCTGCGTCAATGGTTGGGTCTGCTGCCGGGGCTGGCCGGAGTCATGCTGGTGCTGCGATCGGCATGGCCATCACCGTGCTTGGAGTCTATTGGGTCAACCGGGCGGTTCGTGGTGAGGGTGATCATATTACTGGAATTCAGGATATGGATAGTTTAGGCACTACACCGTTGAATGGCCAACCATAATAAACACCCGCCGCACGGTTCCCCAGCCATCGAGTTCTAACTCGATTTCAATCGCCCGTGGCAGCAGGGCGCTGTCTGGCTCAGCCGGTGGTACCGGCCAGCGCGGTTGCCAGCGGTTTTGGCGGTCGAGAAACCGGAGGCGCACGGCGGTGACTCCCGTGAGTAGCTCGGCGGCAGGCGCTTGGTCAAGATCAGCGCCATCCAGTACCGGGCTGGTGGAGCGCAGCAGTCGGTCACCGTCCCACCGATAGCTCAGGCGCTGTAAACCGGCCCGTTGGGTCGCCAGCGGGTTATCATAACCGCTGCGGGTCAGGCTCAGCAGCATCGGCCTGCGGGTATCGCCGACCAGAGCCGGTTGCTGACTGCCAAAGCTATCACGCACTGGACGGGCAGCCAGTTGTTCCAGATCACGGCGCAGCCATTCCATGCCCAGTTGCAGTCGCCGCAGTTGTTCGCTGCGTTCCGCCAAGGCGGCCCGGGTGGCGAGCACGGTATCCAGACCCGAATAGGCGGTTGCGCCGATCACCGCGAACACGGCCATCGCCACCAGCAGCTCCAGCAGGGTCAGACCGCACTGTCGATTCAACGTTGCCGCCCTAAAAAGGCACTGAGCTGTGCCGCCGTGGTCTCGTGACCGGCGGGTCTGACGCGGACATCAAAGCGGCGCAAATCGGGTTCGGGAGTGGCGTGCACGTCGACCGTCCAATGCCACTCGCGCCCGGCCATCATGGTTTCTCCGCTGACACGGCTGCCGGCATCCGGCCAGTGATTCTCCAGTTGTTGCTCGGCGATGACATTTTCGGCAACCCATGCGGCGATGGTGCGTTCCTGCAAAATCGCCTGGGTTCGGGCGCTATCGCTGGCAGCCTGAATCAGAGCGGCCATGGCAATGGCTAAAATGGCCAAGGCGACCAAGACTTCCAGTAGTGTAAACCCCCGTAATCGGCGGTTCACGGCAGCGACTCCCAAACGATATGGCCGAGTAAATCGGCGCTGATCTGGTAAGCGATACCACTGCCCAATTGTCCATGCAGCGTGAGCTCAAAGGGATTGATTTCACCGCTGGCCGTCAGCCAGATGAGGGGTGGGGCATCCGGATCGAGCTTGATCACCCGACCCTCAACGCGCAGCTCCGACTCCCATTCAGACGGTAGCCGATGTTCAGCCCCTAGCGCTTGCCAGTCCGCCTCGTCACTGCGGCGCAGGAATTGATAGCGATCGGGCATCAGCCACAGTCCCCGGGTCTCGCCCAGCAGTACGGCCTCGTCGCGGTGATGTTCCAAACGCACGGCCAGTCGCTGGACTTCACGCTCCACGCGTTGATCCTGGCCAGACAGGCCGCTAACACTGAGCACAGCTACGCCGGTCAGAATCCCCATCAGCGCCAGCGTAACCAGAACCTCTAGCAGGGTGAAGCCGCGGTCAGTCGTCCAGATTCCAGTTACCGATTTCAGCATTGATACCTTCGCCACCCGGCCGACCATCGGCACCGAGCGAATAAACATCAAACTCGCCATGTTGACCGGGATGTAAATACTGATAAGGCCGCCCCCAAGGATCACGGGGCAGTCGATCTAAATAGCCGCCAGAGCGCCAATTTGGGGCCTCAGGCTGGCCGCTGGGGCTTTGTACCAGGGCTTCCAGCCCTTGATCCGTGCTCGGATAAACAAAATTATCCAGACGATACAGATTGAGTTGGGTTTGTAAGGCGCGGATGTCATTGCGGGCCTTGACCAAACGCGCTTCATCCGGTCGATCCATAATCCGCGGCACGACCACAGCCGCTAAAATACCCAAAATAACAACAACTACCATGACCTCAATCAAGGTGAAACCAGTATGACGAGAAACAGCACGCATTGCAGAATACTCACAGCAGAGTTAACAGATTAACAGACTATCGAGATCACATTGAGTACGACAAGTTTGTTCACCTATTGGCCGCCACTTTAGCTTGACGTGGCTGATCGGTATTGATAGATAGTGCCTGCCGCCGCGCCGAGTCATCGAGTTGTTGCACCATAGTCCACCACTCCGCCAGTTCGGCCACCGGTTCTCCCGCCGCCGCCCGCAATAGCAGAAAATCATAGGCGGCGCGAAATCGCGGGTGTTGCATAAACGCCAACGCTCGTTTGCCCGAGCGGCGCTCAAATCGGTTTTGCAAGGCCCAAATTTCCCGCATGGGTAGTGCATAACGGCGCGGCAGCGCGGTGTGCCGATTTTGGTGACGAATCAGTTCATCACAAGCCTTCTGTAGTGCTTCACCGCGAGGCATGGCTTGGAATGCCGATTGTTGTAGCAGCGACTGTAACGGTCCCCACAGCAGCGTTGCGTACAGAAATGCCGGGGTGATGGGCCGTCCCTCGGCAATCCGCTGATCGGTATTGGCAAATGCATGGATCAGTAAATGGCGCGGCGCGCTGTAGTATTCATTGCGTAAACAGCGGTCAGTGGCGGGAAATAAATAACGAAACAGTCCGAATAAGCGCAACAGTTCAAAGCACTGCACGGCTTGACCGCCCATAAACAGCTTTAAGAGTTCATCAAACAATCGCGCCGGCGGAGCTTGCAACAGCAGATGACCGAGCTGATGCAAAGGTGCTTCGGTCTCTGGAGCTAAGCGGAACCCGAGTTTGGCCATAAAACGCACCGCACGCAGCATCCGCACCGGATCTTCACGATAGCGTTGTTCGGGGTCGCCAATCAGACGCAATACTCCGGCTTGTAAATCCGCCATGCCGGAAGCATAGTCCCATACCGAAAAATCGGCAATATCGTAATATAAGGCATTGATGGTGAAATCGCGGCGCAAGGCATCGTCTTCAATACTGCCGAATATATTGTCACTGAGAATCCGCCCATAGTCGTCGAGTTCAACGCTAACCTCGGCGTCATCGGGATCCTGTTGGGCGCGAAACGTGGCTACCTCAATGATTTCACTGCCGAAATGGATATGTGCCAACCGAAATCGACGGCCAATCAGTCGGCAATTGCGGAATAAGCGCCGCACTTCTTCGGGGCGGGCGTCGGTGGCCACATCGAAATCCTTGGGTTCCAGGCCCAGTAATAAATCCCGTACACCACCGCCCACCAAACAGGCGCGAAATCCAGATTCATGCAGGCGATACAGCACCTTTAAGGCACGCGGGCTGATCAGACGGCGGGAAATGGTGTGTTCGGAACGCGGAATGACCTGAAACAACGGAATTTGTGGTGAATCAATATCCAATCGATCACTCATTATATCGGCTAGCTAAATCCCGTAATGATAGCATGTTGTTGTGGTCAAGGAATGAGATGAGTTCGGGTAGGGCAGGCTGATACCTGAGTGGGCTGCACTGGTATTCGCTCAACCAATCTTCTATGCTGGCTGTCGTCTGATCGCCCAAGTTACCCTGAGGATGAGATTCGATGACAAACTGCGATGTCTTGAACAGAACGGTACGCAGCCTGTTGCGGGTGGTGTTACTGAGTGCCCTGTGCTGGCCCCTGCTCAGTGTGGGGCAGACCGGGGGCGAAAGTTCGGCTGACATGGAATTCTGGGAAGACCTGGCGTTTTGGGAAACTATTAAAGACAGCGACAATCCGGAAGAATTCGCTTTATATCTGGAACTGTACCCTCAAGGGCGTTTTGTACAATTAGCCCATCTGCGTCTGCGGGCGCTAAGTGGTGAGTCGGCTGACGCGCCTGCAGCACCCGTGGCTGCAGCACCCACCATTCCCCCATCCCCTGAGCCAACCGATATGAATGCCTTTCGTGACTGCCCCGAATGCCCGCTGATGGTCACAATCACAGCCGGAGCCTTCACCATGGGTTCAACCCAACGCGCTGATGAACAGCCGGTTCGCGAGGTGACTATTGGCCAAGACTTTGCACTAGGCATGTATCCGGTGACGGTAGGAGAATGGCGACAGTGTGTCAATGCAGGCGCTTGCCGTTTTCAACTGGACCCAGAGCAGGCGGATAATCTGCCGGTCAGTGGGATAAGTTGGGACGATACCCAGGACTATATCAACTGGTTGAATGGAGTCACCCAAGGTGGCTATCGTCTGCCTACTGAAGCCGAATGGGAATACGCAGCTCGTGCCGGTACGACCACCGATTTTTGGTGGGGTGATGAAGTCGGCAGCGGTTTGGCGAACTGCCAAGACTGCGGTAGCCCATGGGATAATGAACAGCCCTCGCCAGTGGGGTCATTCCAGGCTAACCCTTGGGGGCTGTACGATATTCACGGCAACGTCTGGGAATGGACGGAGGACTGCTGGCAAAACCATTACCGCAATGCGCCCACGGATGGCAGCGCTCACAGCGAGCGTTTTTGCATTGAGGGCGTTCAGCGTGGTGGCAGCTATCGGCTCGATTCAGAATACATGCGGACATCCCGACGCTTTCGCTATGATCGCGATGTCCGCTTTGTGCACAACGGATTTAGAGTGGCGAAAACGCTTTAACTTTCCGGCACAATAATCGTAATGGGTTTTGACATCACCGGTGGGTTATGCGGCAGATGATTATGATCACCCATTAACAGTTGCAGGGTGTGTTCACCCGGTGGCAATTGCATCAAATGTTCGGTTTGCCCACGGCCAAAATGGATATGGTTATCGTCCGCCGGTATCGGTTCATCCATCGACGGCAGTTGCTCGACGTTGATCAATAAATGATGGTGTCCGGTGAAGCGTCGATCCACACCGGCGGGTGACACGCCCATATTGCGTAAACCCATGCGCACCCAGACTTGCCCGCCGGGGATGATGTCGCCGTCGAACGGGGTGATGAAATACACGAAGGCGTCCTCAAGCGCTGGCGAGCGACCATCCTCGGTCGGTTCTGCGGTCTCCGGGGTGGTCATGTCATGGGCTTCTGGGGGTGGTTGCAACAGTCGTCCGAAGATGTAGCCCGTGCTACCGTCCAATAACTCGACCTGGTACCAACTGCCGCCAGCGGCCTCAGCGACCACCGTAATCGTCTCGCCCGCCTGTAATCCACCGATAACCGCCGATTGAGTGGTGGGCTGAGCGCGGATATTGGAATTGGACAGGGCGGTGTATTGGCCGCTTTGTGCCCAGGCTACCGTTGTTAGAACGGTCAAACTGGCAGCGATTAACAATGTGGATAGTTTGCGTAGCGTAAACATTATCGCATTTCCTCTTGATGGTGGATGGTCATAGGATAAGAGATTATTGGTTATCCTCTTGAGCTTGTAAATGTTGGCGAAGTTCTAGCAAACCGGCATGTTCAGGAGCCAGTCGTAATCCTCGGTTGATGGCGTTGAGACTGGCCGCGTGGTCTCCATCATCCAGCAATGACTCGGCCTCACCGAGGAATCGCTCGGCGGCGCGGATACGACCCAATGCCAGTAAACGGTCGCGGGCTTGAACATTGCCGGGTGCCCGGTCGCTAATCTGTCGATAGACCTCAAAGGCGTTATTACCCTCTGGTTGGAAATACCGCCCTGCCTGCCAGTGTTGTTCACCTTGAGCGAGTAACTCGGCGATTGACAGCTCGCGGATGTCGCTGGGTAGCCCGGGTGTCTGTGCCTGGGGAACAGGTTCTGTGACTAATGTAACCACCTGCTCCGGTTCAGCAGGTGAGGGAGCAGCAGGCGCTTGTTCAGCCTGGGCTGCGGGGGGGTCGCGGAGAGGCTCAACCGAGGGTATCGTGGGCAGTAACCACCAGCCTGCTCCCCCGCCAATGACCACAAGTACTAGGATAGCGGCAATGGCTACAGGTGTTTTAGATGATCTGGCCGACTCGGCGATTTCAACAGCAGTCTCTGGTTTTTCAGTGGATTGGATCACCGTGGCCTGATCCTCATTCTCTGAAGACGCTGACTGGCCGCGCGCCTGGTCTGGGTTCAGTGGCGACCGTATAAAGAGTCCGCCACTGCCCTGCAGATACTGATCAAGTTCGCTGACAAAGGCACCCATGTCAGCAAAGCGGTCATCTGCCTGTTTGGCTAACAGGCGCTCTAACAGGGGTTGTAAGCGCTGGAGTTCTTCAGGCAATTGAGGAATGGGCGCGGTAGCATGTTTCAAAGCCAGGGAGAAGGCATCGCCTGATTGGTAGAGTTTTTGACCGGTGAGCATTTCCCACAGCATGGCCCCGAAGCTGTAGATGTCCGAGCGGTGGTCAATCGGTTTACCCAACGCTTGTTCGGGACTCATATAGCCGACACTGCCGAAGGCGAAGCCGGTACGGGTCAGTTGGCTGCTGGAACCGAGCGCTTTGGCAATACCAAAATCGGTGAGCACCGGGGATTCATCTTCACGAAATAACACATTAAGCGGCTTAATGTCGCGATGGACGAAGTGACGCTGATGGGCATAATGCAGGGCTTTGCCCAGGATGCGTGCAATATGCAGCGATTCCTCGACGGGTAGTCCTTTGCGGATGCGGTCGCGCAGCGAGCCGTCCGGTAAATATTCCATGGACAGATAGTAATGATTATCATGGGTGCCGATGTCGAATACCGTGACGATGTTGCTGTGATTAAGCTGGCCGACGATATGGCCTTCGTTGAGAAATCGGGTCTTAAAGTCTTCATCGGCTCCCAGCGCCGGGCTCATCACTTTCAGCGCCACCTTACGGTTGAGTGATTCTTGTAATGCGAGGTATACGGTCGCCATACCGCCACGACCAATCTCACGTTCAATTTTGTACCCAGGGATTTTGTAGCCGGGAATTTTGATCATCGAGTCCGACATAGGCATTCGCAGTTGGTTTGATTAAAGGGCAATGCAACAATAGCATGTTCAGGTTTCTAGGACAGCAGTCCACTGTGTTGCACAGCAACAGCGGTTGTCCGGCTGGTTTGGTTATAACGTACGCAAGCGTTTAACATGTTGTGGTTACCTACATAAGTCATAGTGCTTGCAACAACATGTGGTTGTGAACTTTGGCAGCGCTTAAAAGCTGCTATCTGACCGAGTACCGAAATGGATAATTGCATTGATTCCAATAATATGAGCACTCTTATCATCGTCAAACACCCTCTGATCCAGCATAAGCTGACACTGATGCGGCGCACCGATACGGCTACGGGAGATTTTCGCCGTTTGCTACGGGAGATTTCAACGCTACTGGCTTATGAGATCACCCGTGACCTGCCCTTGACCACAGTGCGTATCCAAACCCCACTGATGGTTATGGATGCACCGGCCTTAGCCGGTAAGAAACTCTGTTTTGTCTCCATACTCCGGGCGGGTAACGGGTTATTGGACGGCATGCTGGATTTATTGCCTTCGGCGCGAGTCGGTCATGTGGGGTTGTACCGCGACCCGGAAACCCTGGATGCGGTCGAGTATTATTACAAGGTTCCCCAGGATTTGGCCGAGCGTTTGACGATTGTGGTGGATCCGATGTTGGCGACGGGCAACTCGGCAATAGCCGCAGTGCAGCGGTTGAAACAGGGTGGGGCGCAACAGATGAAATATCTGTGTTTACTGGCCGCTCCTGAGGGCGTGCAGGCGTTCTCAACGGCGCATCCTGATGTCCCGATTACCACAGCGGCATTGGATGAGCGTCTCAATGAACACGGTTATATTTTGCCCGGTCTGGGGGATGCCGGGGATCGGCTTTACGGGACTAAATAATGTCATCCAAAGCGTTATCCGAACTGCTACGCAGTCGCCGCACCATTAACACCTTCCGACCCGAAGTGCCGTCGGCAGAGATCATCCGCCAGGCGCTGGATCTTGCCCGCTGGGTGCCTAATCATCATCTCACCGAACCGTGGCGGTTTTATTGGTTGGGCGGGGAAACCGCACAGGCGATTGCCAAACTCAATGCCGATTTAATTGCGGCCAAAAAAGGTCAGACTGCGGCGCAGGCTAAACTCGCTAACTGGCTGGCCAAACCCGGCTGGTTAGTGGTCACCCAGGTGCGCAGTGATGACCCCTTGCAACATCATGAGGACTATGCCGCCTGCTGCTGTGCGATTCACAGCATCATGCTGTATTTATGGAGTCATGGTATCGGCTCGAAGTGGTCGACCGGCCCGGTTATCCGGGATCCGCGTTTCTATGATCTGATCTGGGTTGATCCGGACAGCGAGGAGGTGGTTGGCCTGTTATGGTACGGTTACCCGGCGGAAACCCCACAGACCCCACGTAGGCCACTTAATGAGCTATTGATTGAACTGCCGTAGCCAAGCCTTCGAGTCCTTGAATACGGTTGCCGAGGGTTTCCCCCGCAACCATAGGATCAATCGGCCTCAAGAGCCAGCGCCGCACTGCCACATTGCCGCTCAGTTTACCGAGCGCGTAGTATATGACAGTGAACGACCGCATCATTACGCCAAGGTCTCTCATGGCACTCGATCACCATGCCCTTCTGCAAGTACTCAGGCGGTTTTTTGCTGAACATGGTCAAGGGCTGATCTGCGCCTATCTGTTTGGGAGCACGGCTCGTGGCACGGCGAGCACGCATAGCGATATTGATCTGGCGCTGCTATATGCCGAATCACCGCCTGACACGCTGGAGGGGTTGGGTATCTGATGTCGCGGTTGCATTGCAACAGCGCTTGCACCGCTCTGTGGATTGTGTAGTGCTTAACCGAGCACCCGTGGACTTAATTCATCGGGTTTTGCGTGATGGGATACTGGTGTATGAGCAGGATCGCTCACGCCGGATTCGCTTTGAGGTGCAAGCGCGTAACGCCTATTAGGCGAACCCGAGATCAATCATCAACTCTTTGATCTGCTGCACCGCCACGGCTGGATCAGCGCAGAACAAGTGACGACGATGCACAAGATGATCGGTTTTCGCAATACGGTAGTTTATGGCTATCAACATTTTAATCCGCTTATCTTGCAAGATATTGTGCGCCATCGCTTAGGTGATTTACTGGCGTTCGTGGCCGCTATTCGCCGCACAATGACATCGCGCTGACGGCATATCACCCATATCGCTACCAGAACGGTTTTAAACCACCGATGCACACGGATAGACACGGATCAGCGGAATAACGGCCTATTGGAGGCGTTCGAGTTGCACCCCGCTGCCCGAATTACTTAAACTTAAAAAATCAGGTAGTCCTGCAAATTGCAGTGAATCGTCAGCCAGTGGCGACAGGCAAGGTTTGGTTATTGCCTGGCTTGGGGGATGCTACGCAGTCGCCGCACCATCAACAGCTATGATGTCGGGCAACGCTGCGCTTTTGCCCGATCTACTACGGCTGCCGTAGCCTGTCCAACCGAGTCATGTTGAACCCGCCATCCGGCTATAATGCCCCTGTTGTTCGAGAAACCGTGCGACTAACGGCTCGAAATCCTCGGTATTGTGCAGCGGATGACCGCCTTGAGGCAGTACCAGAAGTTCAGCCGTGCCGACTTCGGGCAGGGTATCCTGAAACGGAATCGTGTCGTCATCTTCGGCGACAATAATCAGTCCCGGTATCTCGGGTCTGATCACGGCACGCGGCCAGTGTGCATAAGCGGCATTATCCGCCGCAGTCCAGGTGAACAGTGCCCCATTGTCGTAACGGGGCAGGGTGCCGGTATGGGGGGCTAGCGTGCGTTGCGGATGTAATGCGGGGTTGAGCGCAATCCACGGTTTACCCCAGCGATTGCCCAACTCGCGCGCCCAGAATCCTCCCAGGCTGGTGCCCATGAACACCAGTGGGCGGGCAAGGTCGAGATTGAGTGCGGCGACTGCACGCTGATAGCCTGCCGGGGTGTAATCACCGTCGGTCAGCGCCCACAGCAGCGGATATCCGAGCCGCTGAATCATTCCGGTTTTGGGGCTGTCGCCATTAAAGCCGCTGGCAAAACCGTGGAGATAAATAACGGTAGGGCGTGACATGGGTGATTGTTTTGACAGCAGGTTTTATGGTGGCTATGGGTGGACTCGAACCACCGACCCCATCATTATGAGTGATGTGCTCTAACCGACTGAGCTACATAGCCAACGTAGACCCACAATTATGGAAATAATAACAGTTACTGTCAAGCCATTCGCCGCGCTGTTGATTCAGCGCCAGATTGAGCATCCGCTCAGACATTGAACCGAAAATGCACCACATCACCTTCTTTAAGCACATAGTCCTTGCCCTCCAGCCGCCATTTACCGGCTTCTTTAGCGCCGACCTCACCGCTGCAGGCAATGAAATCAGCGTAGGCAATCACCTCAGCACGGATAAAACCGCGTTCGAAATCGCTGTGAATCACCCCGGCCGCCTGGGGGGCGGTGGAGCCTTGGCGCACCGTCCACGCTCGAACCTCTTTGGGGCCGACGGTAAAAAACGTCTGTAATCCTAAAAGATGATAACCGGCGCTGATGACCCGATCCAAACCCGGCTCATTGAGGCCGTAGTCGGCTAGAAATTCGGCCTTATCGGCCTCGTCCAGCAGGGCAATTTCAGCCTCGATGGCTGCACACACCGGGACGACTTCAGCGCCTTGCTGGAGTCCATGAGCGCTGATCTGATCCAGCCAGGGGTTGTTGTCAACCCCCTGTTCGCCGATATTGGCGATAATCATTACAGGCTTGGCGGTGAGTAAGTGCAAATCACGCAGCGATAACCACTCATCGCTAGTTAATGTCAGGGTGCGCACAGCGTGTCCGGCATCCAGATGGGCATTCACCCGTTGCAGCAAGTCCTGGTAGGCCAAGGTGTCCTTGCCACCGGCTTTCAGGGTTTTTTCCACCCGCAGCAAGGCTCGTTCGACGGTGGCTAAATCGGCCAGTGCCAATTCTGTATCGATGGTTTGGCTATCGGCCAGGGGGTTGATTTTGCCAGCGACATGCACCACATCATCCTCTGCAAAGCAGCGCACGACATGGGCGATGGCGTCTACTTCGCGAATATGGGCGAGAAACTGATTGCCTAACCCTTCGCCCTGAGCTGCACCGGCGACTAAACCGGCAATATCGACAAATTCGATGGTGGTGGGCAAGACCTTGTGCGGTTTGGCAATCGCGGCGAGGGCCTGCAAGCGTGGGTCGGGCACCGGTACAATGCCCACATTGGGATCGATGGTGCAAAATGGATAATTTTCAGCTTGAATACCGGCCTTGGTTAAGGCGTTAAACAAGGTGGATTTGCCCACATTCGGCAGGCCAACAATGCCACACTTAAAGCCCATCGGTTAATCATCCTCAATTCAATCGTCAGTTGTACACGGGGTGGGGATTTTTGCGTCTAAATTTGTCAAAAGGGTGCATCATAGCGCATTGCAGTGATCGCCGGTATGGGCGGTGCTTGGTGTTGACGGTGCAATGCATTACCATCATTGTGTCAGGGGCATACAGGGTTTTATTATGGAATCTAAGAAATTATTAATCATCGAAGATGATCAAGACACGGCAACTTACCTGATCAAAGGCTTGAGCGAAAGCGGCTACAACGTCGAGCATGCAGCGGATGGTGACAGCGGTTTACAGATGGCGCTGAGCGGTCATTACGACGTATTAATCGTTGATCGTATGCTGCCGGGTCACGACGGCCTGAGTATCATTGGTGCTCTGCGTGACAAACGCGATACTACGCCGGTGCTGATTTTAAGCGCTTTGGGCGAGGTCGATGACCGGGTGCAGGGGTTAACAGCAGGCGGGGATGATTATCTGGTTAAACCCTATGCCTTTAGCGAGTTGCTGGCGCGTTTGCAAGCGCTGGTACGGCGTGTTCAGCCAGGAGCACAGCCCACGCTGTTGCGAGTTGCTGATTTGGAACTCGACTGCCTGAAGCGCAA
>SKOM01000025.1 GCA_007120095.1 Candidatus Competibacteraceae bacterium
ATCAGATTAAATGGCCATTGCTGCCAGGCTGGATCGCGGAAACGCCGATCCTGCGGCAGCGGCTCGATGCAGGGGGGCGTATCAGGATCAACACTGCTGCGTGCGGCGTATACTGCGAGCCGCAGCATTTTACGGGCCGCTTTCTGTAGCAGCTCGGCCTGCTTACCGGGTGCCATAGCCAGGTGTAAATACCAATCACTGTAGGCCAGGGCTAATGATGCCGGCGATAAACCGTGGGTTACTCGGCCAAGTACGGCATGAGCCAGTCGGTCAAGACTGCGGTAATTGATGGTTTCGGCCATGAGCGCGTACCTCCGGCTTTGTTAAGTATGTTGGATGTTAGTTTAACCCTTATATTGCACCGCAACATTGATCTGAGTCAAAGGCGACTGGCTTAATCCAGTGAAAAATGAAACGTTGCTCGTCGGTGACGGTTTATGGGCAGCACCGCTGTGCTCATAATGAGAGTTTTAACACTCGGCCCGGTCGAATTTTCGCGCATTAAGGACTAAGCTTAGCGCTGTGTTGATTGGCCGATTTTAATTCAAGGAATTTTTGTGACCACTGATATTGCCCAAACCATCGCTGACCTTGCCGCCGACGGCGTGCGTTATTTACGCTTTGAACTGCCGGATTTGCACGGCACTTCCCGGAGCAAAACCATCCCTATCGCTAAAGTTGAAGACTATGCCCGGCGTGGACTGAATCTTTACGGCGGCACCCTGGCGCAGGATACGGCGGCGCAGGTTGTCCCCGGTTGCGGACTCAACGCGGAAATCTGTTACGCCGACTCTCTGTTATTTCCTGATTGGACCACCTGGCAACCGGTGCCGTGGAAACCGGGGGTCGCCAAGGTCATCTGTGACAGCCATTTCATCGACGGTACCGTGATGGAACAGGCCCCACGGCGAACTCTGGCGCGTTTGCTGGATCAAGCCGCTGAGCGGGGCTTCGAGGTCACCCTGGGACATGAATTCGAGTTTTATTTACTCGACGGTCAAACTCATGCCCCGCTGTTTCAAGGGGTTCACATTTTTAACAGCTTGCGTAACGACTACTGCGATTTTTTCACCGCATTATTAGATCACCTGCAACTTATGGGGGTGGATGTCATTACCCATAATAGCGAATACGCCGGTTCGCAGTTTGAGATAAATTTTGGTGCGGAACGTGGGCTGGCTGCTGCTGATAAAGCCTTTACCTTCAAGAATGCGATCAAGGAATTTGCCCACCACAGCGGCTATCACGCCACGTTTATGTCTAAACCGTGGCCGGATCGGGCCGGTTGCGGCTGTCATGTGCATATCGGCCTGCTGGAGCGCGACAGCGGTCGCAATATCATGCTCGATCGTCATGACTCACTGGGTTTATCACCGACCGCCCGGCAATTTATCGCCGGCATTCTGGCCCACGCCGAGGCGCTGAGCGCTCTGTGCAACCCCACACCCAATTGCTATCACCGGCTGAAACCGCATACCTTTGCCCCATCGAACATCTCCTGGGGGATTGAAGATCGCTCGGCCCTGGTGCGGGTCAAGGCCACGGGCGATGAGCAGACCCATATTGAGATGCGCGGGGCTTCGGGCTTGAGCAACCCGTACATCTCCGCCGCCGCCGTACTGGCCGGTGGTTTACTCGGTATTGAGCACGGCTTGAATCTGTCACCTCCAGTCAGTGGCCCCAGCGAAGATGTCCCTGATCTCCCTCCTCTGCCCAAGCGCTTAGAATCTGCTTTGGACGCCCTGGCCGCTGATTCTGCCCTTCAATATCTGCTCGGCACCGATTTCGTCCATTTATTTAATACTGTCAAGCGCTTTGAGCTACAACGCTTCCACAATCATATTAGTGACTGGGAGCGTGCGGAGTATTTTGAGGTGTATTAATAGGGCGTATGGCTATACGCCCCTACTGGCGATAAAACTGCCGCGGTGGCCGGGGCGCATAACCATCATCGTCCGGCCACAAACGATTGCCCGGCTGGTGGGTACGAATAGGACGGCAGTTGATCACCCCGCGCTTGCACAGACTGTCGCGCCATTCGTATTTTACCAACCAATGGCCGCTGGCACGCGGCGCTGGATTAAATGCGACCTGCCGCGAAGGCGAGCGTTCGGCATGACCAAACCCGGTGCCCGGTTCCGGGGTACGCTGGATTTGCGGACCATGCGGTCGGCGCGACTCAGGACGGCGGCGTTCGTGATACACCGCCAGCGCAATGACACCCATGGCAGAGTAATCGCCCCAAGCGGCGGCGTAAGACCCACCCGCATCGGTGAAATAAAACCGGTTAACCCGATTCTGACCTGTCCGCCAGCCACGATAGGTGTACTGGCCGTAAGGTTCGAGAATATACATGCGTTCATTCGGTCGCAGCTTAGAACGCTGACCGGAAATAATATTGCGTCCATCGACGGCGATCACTACCCCGACACGCTCCCCCGTTAAATTACGCACCCGGATGGCATAGCGTATACCGGGCTGGGCCTCAACATAGGCGCGATATAAATCGCGACGATTTTCGACCGGGTATTCGCGTAGAATACGCCCGTCGTCAGTGATAACACTCACCGCAACCGAGTCAATGGATGCCTGCGACACCAAGGGTAACAATAACCCACACACCAGCAATAAACCTCGTATTAGCATGACCGCTTACTCCTGTCAGTATTAGACGTTGTGTTCACCACGCTAACGCCGAGCGGCTGAATCGATACTGAATCATTGCATGCGAGTAGC
This sequence comes from Candidatus Competibacteraceae bacterium, assembly GCA_007120095.1. Classification (GTDB taxonomy): domain Bacteria; phylum Pseudomonadota; class Gammaproteobacteria; order Competibacterales; family Competibacteraceae; genus SKOM01. The sequence goes on from SKOM01000025.1 coordinate 2,737, forward strand.
TAGCGCGCAGACATTTATCCATGATTCAGCTACTCTAGATTATAATGGCTGCGTAGACAACATACGTTTAACTGATTTTTATTATGAAACGTCGCCACTTACTATTCGCTCTGCCGTTAAGCCTGTTACTCAACACAGCAACCGCAGACAATGCGGATGCAGCAGCAGAAATCGCCCGTGCCCAAACTGGAGGGAGAGTGCTCAGCGTCACGCCCCACCCCGATGGCTCCGGCTATACCGTCAAGGTACTGCTTGACGATGGCCGGGTGCGCACTCTTCACATTGACCCTCGATAAACCAGAATGCGTATTTTATTGATTGAAGATGAGACCGCGTTGCGTGAAGAACTCATTCAACAACTGCGCCAACAAGGCCATGTCGTCGATAGCAGCGAGGATGGTCAAGAAGGTTGGTACTTAGGCCAGGAATATCCCGTTGATGTCGCCGTTGTCGATGTGGGCTTACCCAGCATGGATGGCATCAGCATTGTGCAGCGCTGGCGTCAGGACGAGCGGCGCTTTCCGGTGTTGATTCTCACCGCCCGCGGACGCTGGCAGGATAAAGTCGCTGGCCTGGAGGCCGGTGCCGATGATTATCTGGTCAA
>SKOM01000087.1 GCA_007120095.1 Candidatus Competibacteraceae bacterium
GCACAGCGGGTAGACCAGGCTTATCAATGGGCGGCCGCGCTGTGTGAGGCCGATGTGGCGGTGTGCGCGGCCATCGGTCGTCACGGTCTGGAATTAATCCAAGCCATCGCGGCCCGCAAACCCGCTGGGCAGCCAGTGAATATTCTCACGCACTGCAACGCCGGGTGGCTGGCCACCGTGGACTGGGGAACCGCCACCGCCCCTATGTACCAGGCGCATGAGGCGGGTATTCCCATCCATGTCTGGGTCGATGAAACCCGCCCACGCAATCAGGGCGCTGCATTGACTGCGTTCGAACTCGGTCACCACGGCATCAGCCATACCTTAATTGTCGATAATGCCGGTGGACATTTAATGCAGCATGGACACGTCGATCTGTGCATTGTCGGTACGGATCGCACCACCGCCGGCGGCGATGTCGCTAATAAAATCGGTACTTATCTTAAAGCACTGGCAGCCCAGGACAACGGCGTGCCGTTCTACGTCGCCCTGCCCTCAGCAACGATCGATTGGACGCTGGATGATGGGGTACGGGATATTCCCATTGAACAGCGCGCGGCTGAGGAAGTTCTCTGGGTCAACGGGCAAACCGCAGACAGTTCATTGACCTCGGTGCGGATTGCACCTGATCGCACCACCGCAGCCAACTATGGCTTTGATGTCACCCCGGCCCGCTTGATTTCCGGTTTAATCACCGAACGCGGTATCGCCACGGCCAGCCGCCAGGGCTTGCAGGCACTGTTTCCTAAGCCAACCACTGCGGATTAGCCTGCCAGCCATTAATCCAGTCGGGTAGTGCAGCAGCCGGCATCGGCCGGGCAATACCATAACCTTGGCCAAACTCACAGCCATATTCCAGCAAGGCCTCGCCGATCTGTCGAGTCTCGACACCCTCGGCGAGCACCAGGCGGTCAAAACCGCCCGCCAGACCGATGATCGCCTTGACAATAGCAAGATCACTCGGATCCTGGAGCATATCGCGCACGAAGGACTGGTCAATTTTGATCATTTTCGCGGGCAACTGTTTGAGATAGGTCATCGACGAATATCCGGTACCGAAGTCATCGAATGAGAAACGTACCCCGAGTGCACTGCACGCTTGCAAGGTTTCGCTCACTCGCAGAATATCTTCTAAAGCGCTGGTTTCCAGAATTTCCAGCTCTAGTCGATCCGGAGGAATGCCCACGTAGTTTTTGAAGTGCTCGGCAAGCCGTTCAATAAAATCGACACTTTGCAGATGATAGGCACTGATATTGACACTGACCGACAACTCTAAACCGTGGCGTCGCCAGATGCTCATTTGCGCCAGGGCGCTATCGATGACCCAATGGCCGAGATCGATGGCCAGCGGGTGATCCTCGATATCGGGTAGAAAGGTACCAGGCAGCAGTAAGCCCTGCTGAGGGTGCTGCCAACGGATTAACGCTTCCACGCCCACCACTTGAGCAGTGCGCAAGTTCACTTTGGGCTGGTAATATAACACAAACTGATTGCCCAGCAGCCCGTTGTGAATTTGAGCTATCGTTTGATGCTGATTGCGGGTGTCGCGGTCGAGTTCGGCATCAAAACAGTGAAAACCATTTTTACCTATCTGTTTGGCGTGATACATGGCCTGATCCGCCTGGCGTAGCAGTTGATCAGCAACAACATCGTCCTCCTGAGGATAGTACGTTAATCCAATGCTGGCGGAAATGTTCAAGGTCTCACCTTCAATCAGGCACGGCTGGGAAACAGCCGATAACAAACGCTGCATGACCAACTGGGTGGTGGTATGAGCGTCTAAATCCGACAGCACCGCAGCAAACTCATCCCCACCCAACCGAGCCAGCGTGTCGCCCTCGCGCAAAGTCATGCGCATATTCCGGGCGACCACCCGGAGCAGTTGATCACCCATCTTATGGCCATAAGCCTCATTGACTGTTTGAAAACCGTCCAGATCAATGAACACGACAGCTAAGCGGGTATGGGCACGCTTAGCGATAACCATGGCCTGGTATAAGCGATCAGCAAACAGCGTCCGGTTCGGCAAGCCAGTCAACATATCGTAGTGGGCGATATGTTCGAGCTGTTGCGCCTGTTCTTTTTGATCAGTGATGTCAGAAAATAGCGCCACGAAGTGGCGGATGCAACCGCGAACGTCGTACACCGCACTGACATTTTGCAATGCCGCAAAACGCTCACCACTCTTACGCCGGTTCCACAACTCGCCGCGCCAATGGACCGTTTCCAACAGGCTCTGCCAATACGATTCGTAAAACGCTGGAAGCTGAACTCCGGCGCTGAGCAGACTCGAGTTGCGACCGACAACTTCAGCACGAGTATAGCCGGTGATGCGGGTAAATGCCGCATTGGCATCAAGAATGGTGCCATTTACATCGGTGATATAAATACCTTCATGCGCTTTGGCAAACACGGTAGCAGCCAAACGTGCGTCGGCAGCCCATTGATAGCGCAACAAATTATAATGTACCGCACGACACAAATCGGAACTTGCCGCGTGTTTACTGAGACAATCATCAGCCCCGAACGCAATCAGACCGGGTGTCACAGCATCCTGCTCGGGTTCAGTCAGCACCACGATGGGCACATCCACCCATTGACGACAACCATCGATGCTAAGAGAGTTGGTGCTGTCAGGTAAATCCAGTATCACCACGTTGGGTAGTACACCCGTCTGATCACTACACTGCTGTGCAGCAGTTAGCGAATCGGCAATCATCACCTGAAACGCATCAACATTATTTGCTGACAGCTTGCTGCGGACTTGCTCGGCATCACTCAGTTGATTGGCAATCACCAACACGACCGGAGGGCGATAGTCTGGGGCGGGGTGAGTGGGGATGTGTTCAAGCGGGGCTGTTTCCGTCGCATCGGGATTAGCATCCACTAACCCATCATTAGCCGCTCGCGCTCTAAGACCGTGTAGTATCATGATCTAACGATTTTTCATATCAAGACTGCGGGCAGTTTTTAGGTAGATATTGGTTGAATGATGCCATAATTACAAAGAGTTTCATACTCCAAGGTGTTTTCTTTCAAGGTCTGTCCCGGAGCTAAGTACGCAAAAACTTTTTCAGAAAATGGGCGTTAAATGCCCGTCGCGCTAGGCTGGCCATAGAGAACGGTACGGATCGTTGATGTTGCGCTCCCCCCACAGAGCGGTTCCAGAACTATAGCCGTTCGCTCTGTTTTCCAGACATGAAATAGTCGTTCGCCATGATGATGGTGGTGTAGGGGCGGTTCGCGAACCGCCCCTACCGTCTATATTTCATCCGCAGTTGCCCATTGAGACACTGCTCCAATGTCCGGATAGTTCA
>SKOM01000066.1 GCA_007120095.1 Candidatus Competibacteraceae bacterium
GATCGGGTCGACATCCATTTCGATCCGGCCCTGATGGCCGGTTTCGGCCTGAGCGTGGCCGATCTGAGTGAGTCCATCCGCGCAGCCAATGTTGGCGGTTCAGAAACCCGCATCACCCGCAACGGCTTATCCATCCCGATCGAATCGGGTACGCCGCTGACCGAAATCAATGCCATTGCGCGACTCGTCGTCGGCATGCACGACGGGGCAGCGGTATACTTGAGCGATGTAGCCAGCGTCCGGCGAGGCGAGACCGTGCCGGACGCCATGGTTCAGGTCGGTTTCGGGCCCGGCACGCCGGCCCATCACGGCAGGGTCTTTCCGGCCGTGACCGTGGCGATTGCCAAAAAGCCCGGCGAGAACGCCGTGGTCATCGCCGATGCCGTACAGGAGCGCATTGAGATGTTGCACGGGCGGTTGATTCCCGAGCATACTGGCGTCCTGGTCACGCGCGACTACGGCAAGACCGCCGACGAAAAGTCGCGCAAGCTGATCACCGACCTGGTCATGGCCACGTTTTCCGTGGTGCTGCTGGTGCTGGCCGCCATGGGCTGGCGCCAGGCACTGATCGTCGGTCTGTCGGTGATTGTCACCCTGCTGCTGACCCTGGTCTTTTCCTGGGGCTGGGGCTTTACCCTGAACCGGGTTTCACTGTTTGCACTGATTTTTTCCATTGGTATCCTGGTCGACGACGCCATCGTCATCGTCGAAAACATCAGCCGTCGCTTGCGATCCAGCAGCCGGGGCCTGCGTGAAATCATACCGGCGGCCGTCGACGAGGTCGGCACACCGACCATCATGGCCACGCTCACAGTCATGGCCGCTTTGCTGCCCATGGCCTTCGTCACGGGCCTGATGGGCCCGTACATGAGCCCGATTCCGATCAACGCCTCGGCTGGGATGATAATCTCGCAGATTGTCGCCTTTGCCTTGGCACCCTGGCTGGCGGTGCGCCTGCTGCGCCACGAAAAAGGCATCGACCGCGGCGTTGACGGGGACGGCGGCAGTTCGGCAGCGCGCGGGGTCAATACGCGCCTGCAGAGGGTTTTCCACAGCGTGTTCACTCCCTTTCTGGGTGCTCATGCCTGGCGTCGGCGCGGCCTGGCTGCGGGTGTCATTGCTCTGACCCTGGCGGCCGCTTCCCTGCCGGTGTTCATGGCTGTGGTACTGAAGATGCTGCCCTTTGACGATAAATCCGAGTTCCAGGTGGTCATCGACATGCCCGAGCACACTCCGGTCGAGCAGACCCTGCGTGTGCTCACCGAGATGGGAGGCTTCCTGGAGGGAATCAATGAAATTTCCGACTGGCAAGCCTATGCCGGAACCGCCGCACCGATCAACTTCAACGGTCTGATCCGCCAGTACTACCTCCGCTCCGAACCCTGGCAGGGCGACCTGCAGATTAACCTGGTCGATGACCGTGACCGGCAGTCGCATGATATTGCTTTGGACCTGCGCGCGCCGCTGACCGAGATCGGCCGTCGTCACGGTGCGGCGGTTAAGATCGTCGAGGTGCCGCCGGGACCGCCGGTGCTCTCACCAGTGGTGGCCGAGGTCTACGGGCCCGATCACGAAACCCGCACCGCGCTGGCCCAGGAGCTGGCTGAGCGCATGGGCGGCATCGAGGGCCTGGTCGATATCGATACCACCGTCACGGCACCGACCGAACGCTGGCAAGTTGTGATTGATCGGGATCGAGCCGCGCGCCTGGGTGTCCACCAGGCCCAGGTTGTGGAACTGCTTGAGATCGCGCTGGGCCGGCGCAACGTCAGCTACCTGCACGATCCCTATGCCAGTCACGCCGTGCCGGTCCGGGTGATTCTCGAAGAAGGCCATAAGGCCCAGATGCCGGCGCTGAAGTCGCTGGCCGTGCGCAACCGCGACGACGAACTCATCCGGCTGGCCGACATCGTACGCTTCGAGCCCTCGGAGTGGCCCGGTGTGATCCATCACAAGAACCTGCTGCCGGTGACGTATGTGACCGCCGACATGGCCGGAGCCGTCGACTCCCCGCTCTACGGCATGTTCCGGCTGGCCGCAGAACTCAGGCGCGACGACGACGGCCCGGATCAGTATTACATTCGCCAGCCAGACTGGCCTGACCGCCCGGTGCTGAAATGGGACGGCGAGTGGCAGATCACCTACGAGACCTTCCGCGATATGGGGATTGCCTATGCGGTGGGCGTGTTCGCTATCTTCCTGCTGCTGGTGGCCCAGTTCCGTGCCTACGGGATTCCGCTGATCGTAATGGCACCGATCGCCTTGACCCTGATCGGAATCATGCCGGGCCATGCTGTTCTGGGCAAGGAATTCACCGCCACCAGCATGATCGGCATGATCGCCCTGGCTGGCATCATCGTGCGCAATTCCATCCTGCTGGTGGTGTTCATTCGCCAGTTGCTCGAAGAAGGCAAATCACTCGATGAGGCCGTGATTCTGGCCGGTGCCGTACGGATCAAGCCGATTGCGCTGACGGCGATTTCGGCCATGGTCGGGGCCGCCTTCATCCTGACCGACCCGATTTTCAGCGGCCTGGCGATTTCGCTGATTTTCGGCCTGGCGGTGTCGACCCTGCTGACGGTGCTGGTGATCCCGCTGTTGTACTATGCCTTCATTGGCGAAAGCGAGGTGGCTTAGGAATCACTGGGAGTTCAATGCCGCCTGGCTGACGCGCACGAGTGATGTGACGATGATGCTGGGGTGATGCGCCCGAGTGGGCGTGAGTGAGACAGAACCAACCAATTTTGTTACAATCTCAAGGGCGTAAAGATACTGCCCACTTGGGGTAGGCGCTTTGGTTCCGTCAACTCGAGGACAAATATCATGGCAGAAACCCAGTTAACCGGCGAGCATTTCGATCATAAAATGGCGGCGATTTTTTCCTCCGACGCCGATGCTACGCAAGCGGCGGAGGCTGTGCGCGCCGCTACCGATTTGTCTGGCCGACAAGTCATTGTTGCCCGTCCCGGTGATAGGCATTTGGGGCGGGAGCTGGAGCCTGAGGATCGCGGTATTTGGCGCACCCTGGTGCGCTCCCACATCTGGCTGGCAGTCGCAGGTGCCGTGACTGGCCTGCTACTTTTTTTGTTGACCTTCTTTTCTGGCGTACCGTTTGTGACTCAGAACGTGATTTGGGCGGTGGGTGTGTTCATCGCCTATGGTACCCTGGTGGGAGCAATGGTCGGGGGCTTGGTGACCCTGAGACCCGACCATATACCTTATATCAGGGCAGCGAAGTCTGCACTGAAAGAGGGTAAATACGTGGTCACCGTGCATGCTGAAACGCCCAGCCAAATGCAGGCTGCCAAA
>SKOM01000244.1 GCA_007120095.1 Candidatus Competibacteraceae bacterium
CCTTGGCTACCGCCGTATCAGGTACCGTGGGGCTGGGTAATATTGCCGGGGTAGCCGTAGCTGTGTCCATCGGTGGTCCGGGGGCAACATTCTGGATGATTTTTGCCGGTCTGTTATCGATGTCAACTAAGTTTGTCGAATGTACCTTGGGGGTGAAATACCGCCAGGTTTACGCCGACGGTACCGTATCAGGTGGCCCGATGTGGTATCTGAGCAAAGGCTTAGCCGAACAAGGTCGCGCCAAACTCGGCAAGGTGCTGGCGGTGTTTTTCGCCATCTGCTGCGTGGGCGGTTCGCTGGGTGGCGGCAATATGTTCCAGTCCAACCAAGCCTATCAGCAGTTTGTCAACGTGACGGGCGGTGAAGCCAGCTTTTTTGCCGATAAAGGCTGGTTATTTGGTCTGTTTATCGCCATTTTGGTCGGTTTCGTCATCATCGGCGGGATTAAAAGCATCGCCCGGGTAACCGAGAAACTGGTGCCCGGCATGGCGATTCTCTATATCTTAGCCTCACTGGTCATTCTGGGGATGTTCTTCGACCAGATTCCCACCGCCTTTAACCTGATTATCTCCGGTGCGTTCAGTCCTGAAGGGGTCGCGGGCGGCTTCATCGGGGTGCTGATTCAAGGCTTCCGGCGGGCGGCGTTCTCCAACGAAGCCGGTATCGGTTCAGCGGCTATTGCCCACTCCGCCGTGCGCACCAAAGAGCCGGTCAGTGAAGGTTATGTCGCCTTGCTGGAGCCATTCATCGATACCGTGGTGATTTGCACCATGACCGCCTTAGTCATCGTGATTACCGGCATGTACCTGCAAGAAGGTCTGGGTGGGGTACAACTGACCTCGGCCGCCTACGCGGAAGCCCTGCCATGGTTCCCCTATGTCTTGGCTGTAGCGGTGATTCTGTTTGCCTTCTCTACCATGCTGACGTGGTCGTATTACGGGGCTAAGTCGTGGACATACCTGTTCGGTGAAAACCGTTATATGGATCTGTTGTTTAAGCTGATTTTCTGCATATTTGTCATTTTGGGCTGCACCATGCAACTGGATGCGGTGCTGGATTTCTCCGATAGCATGATCTTCGCCATGGCCTTGGCGAATATTGTCGGTCTGTATCTGCTGGCCCCTGTGGTTAAGCGCGAAGTCCAGTCCTATATTCGCCGCCTCAAAGCCGGCGAGATCGTTAAGTACAAGCATCAGCACGCTTAACGTTTAATGTACTCACATAGGCCGGCGTGAGCTCACGCCGGCCTGTAAAGGTAATAAGCCTTGTTCATGCCCAGCACCGCATCAAAGATCAGTGTGCGACTGAGAAGATTCACTGCCTGCTCAAATTCGCTACTCCGTTCTGTCTAGCAAATTCCACTGACTGGGCTAAACTGACGCCAATAAACCCTAACCGAGCGACATAATGATTCGAACTACTATGCGGGCAGTGCAACTGATGGGGCACGGTGGCCTTGATCAACTGGTTTACCGTGATGATGTGCCGATACCGCAGCCTGCGGCTACCGAGGTATTGATCGAGGTCAGCGCCTGCGGGATGAATAATACCGATGTCTGGGTTCGCCAAGGCGCTTACGGCAGCGAAACCGATCCCGATTCGGTATCAACCTGGCGCCGTGGCCGCTCAACGCTGAGTTTTCCGCGAATTCAAGGCACGGATACCGTGGGCCGCGTTGTGGACGTGGGTAGGCGAGTGCCCGACAGCCGCATTGGCGAGCGGGTCATGGTGGACTTCAGCCTGTACAACCGCGATGACGACAGTCTGGCCGATATTGACTATATCGGTCATGGCCGCGATGGGGGCTATGCCGAATACATCACCGTACCCGCCGACAATGCCCACTGGGTCGAAACCGAACTTGATGACGCCGAACTGGCCACTTTTTGCTGCGCCTATCTTACCGGCGAGCACATGCTGGATCGAGCACGGGTGCACGCAGGTGAACGGGTGCTGGTCACCGGGGCGGCTGGCGGGGTCGGTTCCGGCATTATCCAATTATGCCGCGCACGCGGTGCCATACCCTACGCGGTGAGCAGCCCTGGCAAGGAGCAAGTCTTACAACAACTCGGCGCTGAAGCCGTCATCTTGCGCGAGTGTGAGGATTTAGTCGAGGCAGTTGCCGAGGCCACCGGTGGGCAAGTCATCGATGTGGTCGCTGATTTAGTCGCTGGGCCACTGTTCAATGATTTACTGCGGATTCTGCGTCCTGAAGGCCGCTACACCACGGCAGGCGCAATTGCCGGGCCGGTGGTGTCATTGGATCTGCGCACTCTGTACCTCAAGCATCTGGAGCTGCATGGCTCCTCGCAAGGCACCCGAGCGGCCTTCAAGCGGCTGGTCAGTTACATCGAACAAGGGCTGATCAAGCCGGTGCTGGCAGGCACTTTTCGCTTGTCGGATTTCCACCGCGCCCAACAGGTGTTCATGAGCAAGGATTTTGTCGGCAAACTGGTCGTCGTTCCGGACGCCCACTGGGAACGGGTGGGAGCACCCCATGAGCACCGCTAGCCGCATGCGGCACGGGGCCTGAAAAAATGCATCGAATTTCTTGGAATATAAATATAATTCAATAGATTAATTGAAAAAGGGCGGCTGTCAGATTGATGATACAACCATTTCTTGGTATACTGTTTCGGATTCGTAATCTCCAGTTCATTTTAATCTTTGCTTAAAGGATCAATTGTTGTTCTTTAACGCTCAGATGACCGCACGGTGCGGCTAAGCGTTGCTCCGTGCGGATTGATTGCTAGGAGGAACTGCTGTAATGATACGCGCGGAAGGCGTAACCAAGGTCTTCGGTAAGAACGCGGGATCCGCCATCCCGCTACTGGAACAGGGCAAAACCAAGGACGAAATCCAGGCTGAGACGGGACATATTGTTGGAGTCAAAGACGCCAACTTTGAACTCGAACCCGGCGAAGTTTTCTGCATTATGGGTCTTTCCGGCAGCGGAAAATCAACACTCATCCGCTGCGTCAATCGTTTAATTGATCCGACCGCTGGGCGGATTTTTTTCAAAGATCGGGAAAACGGTGAGCGCGAGATCACGGCCATGAACGATGCGGAACTGCGCGAATTGCGCAAGCATGACATGAGCATGGTGTTTCAGCATTTTGCCCTATTCCCCCATCGCACGGTACTGGCTAACACCATTTATGGTCTGGAAATTCAGCATCGCAATGCTGAGGAAAGCCAACAGGTTGGTCGCAAGGTGCTGGATATGGTCGGTCTCGGCGGCTGGGAAGACGCTTATCCGCATGAACTTTCCGGTGGTATGCAGCAGCGCGTCGGACTCGCCCGGGCGCTGGCTACCGAGGCCAAGGTATTGCTGATGGATGAACCTTTCTCGGCACTGGATCCGTTGATCAAGGTTAATATGCAGCGAGAACTGACACGCATCCAGAAAGAACTGGATCGTACCATCTTGTTCATTACCCACGATCTCGACGAAGCCATGCGTATCGGTAACCATATCGCCATTATGGATGCCGGCGAAGTGGTCCAGATCGGTAATCCGGAGGACATTCTGGTCAATCCTAAGACCGAATACGTCGCCAACTTCGTCGAACATGCTGACCCGACCGGTGTGCTGACCGCCGGTACCATCGTGCTGCCGTTCGACGACACCCAGTTTGAGCGTGTCGCTGAAAATGGCGAACTGGTTTACTACGTCCGCCGCAGTCATCCCGAGGGCTTTCGATTCGGTATTGACCGCAAGCGGCGACTACAGGCGGTCGTACGGCCTGGCCACCACGAGAGTGTCGAAATCGCTCCCCTCGTCCAAATCGCTGAACATGCAGCCGAGATTGCCCGCACCGGTCGGCGTGATGATATCGCCCTGCGCTGTGACGCACAGACGGTGTTGCGCACGGTGCTCAAGGGCCGGTCCTGCTCGACCGTGCCGACTGTGGTCACCGACGCTGACGGCCGCTTGCGGGGCATTATCGACGAGCCTGAGCTGATCCACGGCATTCTGGAAAAACGAGGACACCGGGAGCACGCTGAGGCAACCGCAGCCGACGAGAAGCCTTCTGCTGGAGGTGCGGGGTAACCATGAGCGAGCTGCTTGATTTTCTCAGACTGCTGTTCACCGATCCATTCGGATTGTTTGATATCCCGATGCGCGAATGGGTAAGCGATGCAGTCGGCTGGATTGTCAGTAATTTCCGCGACTTTTTCCGCAGCCATGTCAGCCCGCCGGTGCGTGGAGTGATGGAAACCTTCCAGTGGGCGCTCAGTTCAGTACCGCCGCTTATCTTCTTAGCCCTGCTGTATATTATCGCCTGGCGGGCCGCATCCTGGCGCGTCGCTGTGTTTGCCGTCATCGCCTTTGCCCTTATCGGTTTCATGGGCGTCTGGGATCAGATGATCGTCACCCTGTCGTTGATCGCCACAGGCGTATTCTTCTGCATTCTCATCGGGCTGCCGGTGGGCATCCTGTGCTCGCGCAGCGACTGGTTTTACGCGGTTGTGCGGCCCATTCTTGACATCATGCAGACGACACCGCCGTTCGTCTACTTGATTCCAGCGGTGATGTTGTTCAGCATCGGCAATGTGCCGGGGCTGGTTGCGACCATCATTTTTGCGATGCCGCCGATGATCCGCATGACCAATCTCGGTATCCGTCAAGTGGACAATGATTACATCGAGGCCGCCATTGCGTTCGGCTCAACGCCACTGCAGATCCTGACGAAAGTGCAAATACCGTTAGCCCTGCCCACCATCATGGCTGGCATCAACCAAACCATCATGCTGTCGCTGTCGATGGTGGTCATTGCGGCGATTATCGGTGCTGGCGGGCTGGGCTTAGAAGTGTATGCTGGTCTTGAACGGCTGAATATTGGTCAAGCCTTTGTCGGCGGCATTGCCATCGTATTGCTGGCCATGGTGCTTGACCGCATTACTCAGGGGCTAGGCGAGAAAGGCCCCGCCAGTCGCGCAAAAGACTGAGCCGCGCAATCTGGTTCCACTTTAGTACATTGCGGCTGCACATGAGACATCCCCCAAGAGGCAGTCGCAGGGTTCGGCCCGTCACGGGCCGAGTAGGCAAGGGCGAATGGGTGGGGCAAGCCTACCTGTCGCTTCAACACTCTATAGACATAGGGAGGACACGACATGCAAATTCGCTCCATTGTTCCACGAATCCGGCACACTGGTCTGGCACTGGCCGTTGGATCTGCCCTGGCCCTAACAGGGCAGACGGCAGCCATCGCCCAGAATGATCAGCCCGGTGCCGGGGTCACTGTTCAGCCTGCGGTAGCTACCTGGACTTCGGCTGTCCCAGTAAGCTGGGTCTTTATAGAATTGCTCGAAGAATTGGGCTACGAGGTCACAACTCCGATGTCGCTATCAAACCCGGTGGCCTATCTGGCCATTTCCGAGGGCGACATCGACTACTGGCCGAACAGTTGGTTCCCGCTGCACAACCCGCAGCTCCCTGATAACTTCGACGAAGTCGCGATGATCTTCGATCCGCTGTGCACCGCTTGCGGCATTCAGGGTTATCTGGTCGATATAAAAACGGTGACCGAACACGACATGACCGGCATCATGGATCTCGTCGAGCGCGAGGATCTGCGCGCGTTGTTCGATCATACCGGTGACGGTCGCGCCGAACTTTACGGCTGTCCACCGGGCTGGGGTTGCCATGAAGGCATCAACGCCATGCTGGATAAATTTGAGTTGCGCGACTACATCAACCATGTCGATGCGGGTTACTCGGCCAATTTTGCCGAAGTACTGTCGCGCATCGATTCGGGTGAATCGACCTTGTACTATACTTGGGGGCCGAGTGCCTGGCTGCTGGCGCTGACGCCCGGTGAGGACGTGATGTGGGTCAACGCGCCGGGTATTGTCGAAGATGAAGCCGAACGTGCCACAGGCGTCGAGGGCGCGGTGAACGATCCGATCGAGATGGGTTATCCCCCAGCCGATATTCAGGTGGCTGCCAACCAGTCCTTCCTGGACGAGAATCCCGCAGCCGCCGAGCTGTTCCGTCAAGTCCGGCTACCGCTGGAATGGATCAGCGCCATCGACACCCGCATCGGCGAGGAAAATCTCACCGATGCCGAAGTCCGTCCACACGCCCGCGAGTGGATCGAGGCGAATCGTGATCTGGTCGAGCAATGGTTGAATGCAGCTCGTGCTGCAGCGGACTGAAACTATTGATCCTGAGGAACTGATAACCGCAGAATGCCGGATCGGCAGTGACGGGAACCCGCGCGGGTTCCCGTCACTCGCCGTTTGTAACACGGCAACAACGGCCACGCCGAGCACCGGCTAAGGTGTTCACCCCGCCCACCGCAAGGGGCGTTTATCGTTTTTTACCCTCCTTGTATTCCTGTACTTTAGCGCATTTCACGCAACGCTGGTGAACGCCACTGATGCGGCTGATCAGCATTGCCTTGAGCGAGTGTGTACCGCGTGGCCTATCCAGCATACGGGTCAACATCAATCGAGCCGAAACGCAACGAGGTGAGATACATGAAAAAGCATCACAGCAGCAATGCGGAACTGACCATGACGAATCAGGCCTACAGCGACAACCCGCTGCAGGATCGCAAGACCGATCACTACCGCAAGGAATACATCCGCACATTCGTCGACAAGTGGGACGAGCTGATCGACTGGCGCGGCCGAGCCGAGAGCGAGGGGCAGTTCTTCATCGACATCCTGCGCGCGCGCGGCAAACAGCGCGTACTGGATGTGGCCTGCGGCACCGGGTTTCACACGGTCAGGCTGATGGAGTCAGGGTTTGAGGTAACCGCTTCGGACGGGTCAGCAGCGATGGTTGCCAAAGCCTTTCAGAACGCGCAGGCGCGCGGCCTGATCCTCAAGACTACCCAAGCCGACTGGCGCTGGCTCAATCGTGACATCAACGGCAAGTACGACGCCATCATCTGTCTGGGTAATTCCTTCACCCATCTACACAAGGAGAGCGACCGGCGTCGTGCGCTGGCGGAATTCTACGCCGCGCTCAAGCATGACGGACTGCTGATCCTGGATCAGCGCAACTACGATGCCATCCTTGATCATGGTTTCTCGTCCAAACACAAGTATTATTACTGCGGCGAGCAGGTTACAGCCGAGCCAGAGTATGTCGATGAGGGACTGTGCCGGATGCGCTATACCTTCCCGGACGGTTCGCAATACACGCTGAACATGTTTCCCATCCGCAAGAACTATACCCGGCGGCTGCTGCGGGAGGCCGGATTCGAGCGGGTACGCACCTATGGTGACTTCCAGGAAACCTATGCTGAGGACGAGCCGGATTTCTTCATCCATGTGGCCGAGAAGTCCGCGCTGCACCTCGTGCGCTGGGGCGGAAAGAGCACCGATGACGGCCCGGATATCCGCGACATCACCGAGGACTATTACGACAGCGACGATGCCGACACCTTCTATTCCACTATATGGGGTGGCGAGGATCTGCACATCGGGCGTTACGCCGAGACCGACGCCATCCGCACCGCCAGCGACCGCACGGTGGTTGAAATGCTGTCGCGCCTGGGCGAGCTGGACGCCGAAGCCCGGGTGCTGGATATGGGTTCGGGCTATGGCGGCGCAATGCGCACGCTGGTACGCTCAACCGGCGCACAGGCGGTATGCCTGAACATCTCCGAGACACAGAATGAGTACAACCTGGGCAAGGTACGTGCCGCACGCCTGACCGACCGCATCACCATCCGCCATGGCGTTTTTGAGGACGTACCCGAACCGGACGAGAGCTTCGATGTGGTCTGGAGTCAGGACGCCTTTTTGCACTCCGACCAGCGCACCAAGGTGCTGGCTGAGGCCTGGCGCGTGCTCAAGCCCGGCGGGCAACTGACCTTCACCGACCCCATGCAAGCCGATGACGTGCCCGAGGGCGTACTGCAGCCCGTCTATGACCGCCTACAGCTAAATTCACTGGGCAGTCCGCGATTCTATCGCAAGGCGGCTGAGGCGCTGGGCTTCGAGACGCTGGAGCAGGAAGATGCATTGGCCGACCTGCGCACGCACTACGCTCGCGTGCGCGAGGAACTGCTTAAACATTATGACCAACTGGTCGAAAACGGTGCCTCGCGCGACTATCTCGACAAAATGGCGGTGGGACTGGAGAACTGGGTCAAGGCGGCAGATGCCGGCTATCTGTCCTGGGGGATCCAGCGTTTCCGCAAACCGCACTAACCGGTTCGCCCCGTTTTTTGGGCTACGGCTATATTGAGTCTGCTTCGTGGTACATTACGAATTTGACCTTTAATGGGGAATGTGATGGAACGACGGTTCAACTGCCTTGATAACAAAAGGGTCGTAGTGCCGGATGCCCATTGGCAACAGGTGGAAGCGCCCCATGGGCACCGCTAGCCGCATTCGGGTCATTGACCTGGTGGATACACAAGCCGGGGGCGATGTCAGCCGTATTGTCCTCGGCGGTGTCGGCCCGCTGCCCGGCGGTTCCTTGATGGATCAGGTGCGCTTTCTGGAACGCCAGGCCGATGGGCTGCGGCGGTTATTATTAGCCGAACCTTACGGCGATCCGGCCATGTCGATTGATCTGGTCTTGCCGCCCATCCATCCGCAAGCCCAAGCGGGTTACATTATTATGGAAGCCATGGGTTATCCGGTGTACTCCGGTTCCAATACCCTGTGTACCGCTACGGCGCTGCTGGAAAGTGGCCGCATTGCCATGCAAGAGGGTCAGCAGACCCTGACCCTGGAATCCCCGGCCGGTTTAGTCCATATTACTGCCGAATGCCGCGACGGGCGGGTCGTGGCGGTAAGCTGCGAAGGCGCACCCGCCTATGTGGCAGGGCGTGATTTCAGTATCACTTTGGCCGATGGTACACCGATCCGCTTCGATGTCGTGTTCAGCGGCGGATTTTACTCGGTGATCCAGGCCGAACCGCTGGGCTATCAGCTCAGCGCCGATGAAGCACCAGCCTTGGCGGCTCTGGGCCATGCGTTTATCACGGCCGCCCGCCAGCAGCACACGATCCAGCATCCCCAGCTCGGTGATATCGGCCCGCTGTCTTTTGTGCATTTCGCCGGCCCCGTAGAGCCTATTGCTGCGGGTCAGTATGCCTCACGCTCAGCGACCTATGTACATCCCGGGGTCATCTGCCGCAGCCCGACCGGCACCGGCACCTCTGCCCGGCTGGCGCTGATGGTGGCCGATAACCAGTTGCATCAGGGCGAGAGTCTGGAAACCATTTCGCTGCGAGGCAGCCGCTTTCGCGGTACCGTTGCCGGCGTAACCACCGTGGCGGGACAACGCGCCCTGCGCAGCACCATCACCGGTCGGGCGTGGACGCTGGCCCATTCAAAAATCGTTGTGGATTTGGATGATCCCTTGATTGATGATCAGGGCTTAAGTCGCCTACTCACCGAACCGTTTAGCGGCTCGGCGCTAACACCACCGCTTCGCCTTTGAGTACCGGAGTATCCTCAACACTGCACAGACAAGCTAAAGTCACTCGGCGTTTCTCACGATTAACCGCACTGACCGTCACCTCCGCCAGCACCGTATCACCGGGACGTACCGGCGCTATAAATTTCAGGTTTTGGCTCATATAAATCGCACCATGACCGGGCAGTTGTTCGCCAATCACAGCGGATATCAGACTGGCCGTCAAAATACCGTGAGCGATACGACCCTTGAACTGCGTGTTGCGGGCATAGCTATCATCTAAATGCACCGGATTATGGTCGGTCGAGACCTGAGCAAACAGCTCGATATCCTGATTGGTAATGGTTTTACGCAGGTGGCGGCTCATGCCGATTTCAATGTCTTGGATGTAAAGAGTGCCGCGTGGCAGATCATCATTCATAGTGTTATTCACCAGCAATAGCAACTGTACCCAGCCGCTATCGCTTTACTCCATCAGTCTGAGTGAACTAAAGCGTTAGTTTAACGTGATCGCCCCTAACATGCAGCATCGATTAGGCGCTTAGCCCACTGGATCATGTCCGGCAGCTCCCGCATAACCTTGCTGCCGCCAAGCCTCATAAACAATCACCGCGACCGCATTGGCTAAATTCAGACTGCGGCTGGTTGGCAACATGGGCAGACGCAGCCATGACTCGGATCCCAGACGCTCTAAGAGGGATTGGGGCAAACCGCGGGTTTCCGGGCCAAACAACAAGCCATCACCCGGCTGAAACGCGACCGCACTGGGCGCAGTGTAGCCTTTGGTGGTACACGCCCAAATACGCTGACCACTGAACTGACTGTACCAGGCAGGATAATCCGCATGGCAGTGAACGGCGATCCATTCACGGTAATCCAGTCCCGCCCGCCGCAGTTTGCGTTCGTCCAGCGTAAACCCGAGCGGCTCGATCAAATGCAGACGACAACCCGTATTCGCACATAAACGGATAATATTACCCGTATTGGGGGCAATTTCCGGTTCATACAACACAACGTCAAACATGGTTCTAAAGCCAGAAGCTCATAAGGTGATCAGTGAACTGCGGAAATCAGTAACGACCCTGATAATCCACCGAGACGTTTTTGGGAATACGGCTTATCCTGGCAACGCGCTTCCATTAAACTATACCCCTTTGCACAGGCAACCCTCAGCATGCACGAACTGGTCGAGCGTATCATAACCGAAGGTCGCCATGTCGGCGGTGGCATTGTTAAAGTCGACGGGTTTCTCAATCACCAGGTTGATCCTGGCCTAACCGATCGTATGGGTGAACATTTTGTGCACCATTTCACGGCTGTTCAACCCATTACCCGCATTATCACCGCTGAAGCCAGCGGTATTCCACCCGCAGTGGCCACCGCCCGCTTGTTAGCGGTACCGGTGGTTTACGCCCGCAAAACCAACTCAGCGCTGATGGAGGCGGATGACTATCAAGCGGACGCGGTGAGCCGTACCCGAGGCACGGCCGTCACTCTGCGCGTCGCTCGGCGGTTTCTGCATCCTGAAGATCGGGTGCTG
The DNA here is from genome assembly GCA_007120095.1 of Candidatus Competibacteraceae bacterium. GTDB lineage: Bacteria > Pseudomonadota > Gammaproteobacteria > Competibacterales > Competibacteraceae > SKOM01. The sequence continues at coordinate 10,932 of SKOM01000244.1, forward strand.
ATTATTGATGATTTTCTCGCTTCGGGATCGACATTAAGCGCTTTAATGGCCATTATTGAACAGGCAGGTGCTTCGTTAGTCGGCATCGGCTGTGTGATCGAAAAACCCCAGGAAGGGGGGCGTGAACGGCTGGCCGATCAGCATGTCTCTATTGTTTCTTTAGCCAAAATTACTTTTGACGGCGATCAACTGCATGTCTATGTCTGAATCTTCTCCTCTAGTCGGATTGATTATGGGGTCGCAATCCGATTGGTCCACCATGGTTCATAGCGCTGAAGCCCTGGATGCCCTCGGTATTCCGTTTGAAAAACGGGTGGTGTCGGCGCATCGCACCCCTGATGTACTGTTTGAGTATGCCGAACAGGCGGAAAGCCGGGGGTTGCAGGTGATCATCGCCGGTGCCGGCGGAGCGGCGCATCTCCCCGGCATGGTTGCGGCCAAAACCGTGTTGCCGGTACTCGGTGTGCCGGTTCAGTCTCAGGCGTTGAATGGTATGGACTCACTGCTGTCCATCGTGCAAATGCCCGCTGGCATCCCCGTCGCCACTCTGGCCATTGGCCGCGCTGGGGCGATCAATGCCGGCTTATTGGCGGCGGCCTTATTAGGCCATCAGTATCCCGCTATCCGCGAGGCGCTGCGCCGCTACCGGCACCAGCAGACCGAACAGGTGCTGGCCCGACCGATTCCAGGTGATGACGGATGAATATCGGTATTGTCGGCGGCGGCCAACTCGCCCGCATGTTAATTCTGGCCGGTTATCCCCTGGGGTTGCGCTTTCGGGTGCTTGATCCGTCCCCATCCGCCTGTGCGGGGCAGGTGGCCGAACTGATGATCGCCCACTATGACGACACCACTGCCTTGCAGCAACTGGCGGACTGGGCGGATGTCGTCACGTTTGATTTCGAAAACGTCCCGGCCAGTGCGGCTGAACAACTGGCACAACATACGGCAGTGTATCCACCACCGGCGGCTTTGGCGGTCGCTCAGGATCGCTTGAGTGAGAAAACCCTGTTCCGCCGTCTCGATATCCCGACGCCGGGTTTTGTGCCCGTCACCACCCGCGCGGCCTTGGAACATGCGATCAGTGTGACCGGCTTGCCCGCCGTGGTTAAAACCCGACGCTTGGGGTATGACGGCAAGGGTCAATATATGGTGC
>SKOM01000195.1 GCA_007120095.1 Candidatus Competibacteraceae bacterium
TAACATATCAGAGCACAGCTGTGGGTAATGGGTCATTCTCTGACCTCATGCAGATTGATTATCCTGATCAATTATCGCTTCAATCAGCAACTGGGCACTGCGGCGGCCGCGCCACTCATTGACCTCCAGGCGGTAAGCGATACGCACCGTTTGCCCCGGTTGTGGCGAACCAAAGTCAGCGGCCTGGTTAAAAGCGATACCATCGACAATATGGCGACTGTCAGCGGGGTTAAGCACCAGTTTTAAGTGTTTGTCCTGTAACACTCGACCAGACACAATGGTAAACACGCCGTCAAATACAGGCTCAGGAAACCCCTGCCCCCAAGGACCGGCGGCAGACAATGACTCAGCAACCGGGAGTGACAGTTCCTCAGCCGTCAGTTCACCATCCGAGTACACCACCCCGTTTAAATCTTCGGAGTTAATACGGCGCCGCACTTCGGAATCAAAGGCGGCCTGAAACACCTCAAACTGTGAATGCTCCAGACTCAGACCTGCCGCCATGGCATGACCACCGAATGTTGTGATCAGACCGGAATGAGCGGTGGCTATCGCTGCGAACACATCACGAATGTGCAGACCAGCTATGGAACGCGCCGACCCTTTGATTTGCCCGTTTTTATCAGGCGCAAACGCAATCACTGGACGATGGATCCGTTCACGCAGCCGCGAGGCCAAAATGCCAATCACCCCTTGATGCCAGCGCTCATCGTACAGACACAAGCCCAATGGACGTTCAGCGCTGGATTGCTCGGCCAGTTGCTCCAAAGCATGATGAAGCATCTCGCCTTCAATATCGCGGCGCTCGTGGTTAAATTGATTCAGTTCAGCGGCATAACCGCGTGCAGCGCTCATGCTGTCGCTGAGCAAACAGCGAATCCCTAAGGCCATCTCGTCTAAGCGCCCAGCGGCATTCAACCGCGGCCCCAAAGCAAAACCGATGTCTTTGGCGCTTAACCTGGCGGGGTCACGATTAGCGATTTCACACAAGGCTAAAATACCCGGACACGTACGACCGGCACGGATACGCCTCAGACCCTGCTCCACTAAAATTCGATTGACCTGATCGAACTGAACCACATCGGCCACCGTGCCAAAGGCCACCAGATCAAGAAACTGGCCCATATTCGGTATTTCAATGCCCTGCTCGGCAAACCAGCCACTGGCCCGTAAACGGCGGCGCAGCGCCGACAAGACATAAAAAATCACGGCCACACCGGCCAAGTGGCGACTGGGAAAGGACTCATTCGGCAGATTAGGATTCACGATGGCATCGGCAGCCGGTAACACGGTGCCCGGCAAGTGATGATCGGTGATTAAAACCTGCCAACCGCGCTGCCTGGCCGCCGCCACCCCCTCGACACTGGCAATGCCGTTGTCCACGGTAACCAGCACGTCGGGCTGTTGCTCGGCGGCCAGAGCCACACTCTCTGGCGTCAATCCATAACCGTAATCAAAGCGATTCGGTACGACATAACGCACCGTGTGAGCACCCATGGCCTGTAACGCTTTGACCGCCAGCGCGCAACTGGTGGCCCCATCGGCGTCATAATCGGCGACGATGACAATCCGCTGCTGAGTACGCAGCGCCCGCTCCAACAGGGCCACTGCGGCCGCCATGCCTGTCAGAGTCGCCGGATCAGGCAAGCGATCCAGCGTATGGATCAGTTCCTCAGCCGAACGAATGGAACGATGGGCATAGATGCGCTGCAACAGCGGCGATACCGGCAACTCCGGCCATTCGCTGGCGTGATGCCGGATAATCGTTAGCGCCATAAGCCATCGAGCCAGCGCTTAATCGGCATTCAAACGTTCCAGACGAATCCGGGTCACCGTACCGGTGATGGCTACCATGGCCTCAATCTGTTCCACCGCCCGTACTAAGCGCTCTTCACGCACTCGATGGGTTAGCATAATCACTGGTACGATAGTGCTGCCCGGTGCCGACTCTTTCTGAATCAAGGCTTCAATACTGATCCCCTGATCCGCCAGCACACCAGTGATCTCAGCCATCACCCCAGGCCGATCCTCTGCCTGCATGTGTAAATAATAGGCCGTCACGACCTGGTCGATGGGCAGTAGCGGTAAATCGGTAATGTGATCGGCCTGAAAAGCCAGATGCGGCACCCGGTTACCGGGATCGGCGGTTAAGGTGCGCACCACATCGACCAGATCCGCTACAACGGCTGAGGCCGTTGGCTCAGCCCCGGCACCGGCACCGTAATACAGCGTCGAACCGACCGCATCGCCTTTGACCAAAATCGCATTCATCACCCCGTTCACATTTGCAATCAAGCGCCGCTCGGGAATCAGTGTGGGATGTACCCGTAACTCAATACCCTCGGCAACCCGACGAGCAATTCCTAAGTGTTTTATTCTATAACCAAATTCTTCAGCATATTGGACATCCTCCCGGCTCACATGGGCGATCCCTTCGGTGTACACCTTGTCAAAGGCCAGTGGGATCCCAAAAGCAATCGAGGCCAAAATCGTTAATTTATGCGCGGCATCAATGCCTTCAATATCGAATGTGGGGTCAGTCTCCGCATAGCCCAGCGCCTGCGCTTCGGCCAGCACGTCGGCAAAATCCCGCCCTTTGTCGCGCATTTCAGTGAGAATGAAATTGCTGGTGCCGTTAATAATACCGGCCAGCCATTCAATTTGGTTCCCCGCCAGCCCCTCGCGCAGGGCTTTGATAATCGGAATCCCCCCTGCCACGGCGGCCTCAAAGGCCACCATCACCCCCTGTTGATGGGCAGCGGCGAAAATTTCATTACCGTGCAACGCGACTAAGGCTTTATTCGCCGTGACCACGTGCTTGCCTTGGGCAATGGCTTCCAGGATCAACTGCCGCGCTGGTTCGATACCGCCGATCAATTCCACCACGATATCAATCTCGGGATCGCGCACCAGATCAAAGGGATCCGTGGCCAGCGGCAACACCACATCCACATGGCGTTCCGGATGGCGCACCGCCGCACTCACCACCTCAATGCGGCGTCCGGCACGGCGATTGATTTCTTCGGCATTGCGCATCAAGACCTGATGAGTGCCACCACCCACGGTGCCTAAACCTAATAAACCCACCTTAACGGGCTTCATGCGTGCACCTCCTGAACGGGTGGGGTGGTTTCTTCAACGGGATGAGGGTGCCGAAACATACTGCGGATGCCGCGCAGTGCTTGCCGGGTGCGGTGTTCATTCTCAATCAGCCCAAAGCGGACATGATCATCGCCATACGTTCCAAAACCAATGCCGGGGGATACGGCAACTTTCGCTTGGCGCAATAGCA
>SKOM01000121.1 GCA_007120095.1 Candidatus Competibacteraceae bacterium
CAGTTTAGCGACATCAATACGCGGTTCAGCGCTGAATACAATCCGCGCCCCCTTGGCACCGGCCTCGATTTTGCGCACCCCAAGCGGTGTCGCCTGGAGTTTGAGTGCCGTGAGGGCAAACAGGCGTTTGGTGGACTCCGGCAACTTCCCGAAGCGATCCACCATTTCCACTTGCAGCTCGTCCAGTTCCGCCCGACTGGCCGCATTGGCAATGCGTTTATACAGTATCAGGCGATTATGGACATCGGGCAGATAATCCTCGGGGATCAGTGCGGCGACTTGCAGGTCGACTTCCGGGCCATGTTCGATGGGCTGATCCAAGTCCAGCACCTGGCCGGATTTAAGCGATTTTACCGCCCGCTCCAGCATGTCCATATACAGGGAAAAACCGATTTCATGAATCTGTCCCGATTGTCCCTCGCCCAATAACTCTCCGGCACCGCGAATTTCCAGATCGTGGTTAGCGAGCATAAAACCCGCTCCCAGGTCTTCCAAGGATTCCAGCGCCTCGATGCGCTTACGGGCATCGGCGGTCATGGATTTCGGATGGGGCGTGACCAGATAACAATAGGCGCGATGATGGGAACGCCCCACCCGGCCGCGTAATTGATGGAGCTGCGCTAAACCGAGTTTATCGGCACGATTGATGATGATGGTATTGGCATTGGGTACATCGATACCTGATTCGATAATGGTGGAACACACCAGTAGATTGCAGCGCTGGTGATAAAAATCCAGCATCACCTGTTCCAGTTCGCGCTCGCGCAACTGGCCATGAGCTACGGCAATCCGCGCTTCGGGCACCATATCCGCCAGCTCACGGGCCGTCTGATCAATCGTCTGAACGTCGTTGTGCAGAAAATACACCTGGCCGCCGCGTTTGAGCTCGCGCTGACAGGCTTCGCGGATCAGGGGGGTATTCCACTGGCCGACGAAGGTTTTCACCGCCAGGCGCCCGGCAGGCGGGGTAATAATAATCGACAAATCCCGTAAACTGGCCAACGCCATATTCAGGGTACGCGGAATCGGAGTAGCGGTCAGGGTGAGCATATCCACCTCAGCGCGCAGGGCTTTCAGCCGTTCTTTTTGCCGCACCCCGAAGCGATGCTCTTCGTCGATGATCACCAGGCCCAGTTGCTGGAATTGCACATCGGTTTGCAGCAATTTATGGGTGCCGATGAGAATATCCACCTTGCCCTCGGCCAGCCCCGCCAGCGCGACCTGTTGCTGCTTAGCGCTGCGAAACCGCGACAGCAGTTCAATGCGTACCGGCCAATCGGCAAAGCGATCGAGAAAATTCTGATAATGCTGTTGCGCCAGCAGGGTGGTCGGCACTAAGACCGCCACTTGGGAACCGCCCTGCACCGCGACAAACGCCGCCCGCATGGCCACCTCGGTTTTACCAAACCCGACATCACCACATACCACCCGATCCATGGGCTGATCGCTGCGCATATCGGCCAGCACGGCCGCAATGGCGGCGGCCTGATCCGGGGTTTCCTCGAAGGGAAATGCGGCGGCGAAGGCGGCATATTCCGCCTCACTGAGGCGGAACGCATGACCGGGACGCGCCTGCCGCCGGGCGTACAACTCCAGCAATTCCGCTGCCGCATCGCGAATTTTCTCAGCGGCTTTGCGCCGGGCTTTCTCCCATTGATCCGAACCCAGCTTATGCAGGGGCGCGACCTCGGGCGATGCCCCGGTGTAGCGGCTGAGTTTGTGCAGCGCCGCGACCGGCAAATACAATTTATCGGAACCGGCATACTCCAGCACGGCGTACTCGGCATCGAATCCGGCGACATTCATCCGTTGTAACCCGGCATAACGCGCCACGCCGTGATCTTCATGCACCACGGGAGCACCGATACTCAGCGAGGCCAGATCGCGGACAATGCGCTCAGCGTCACGGCTTGTGCGCCGCCGCCGCTGTTGCGGCACCCATTGGCCAAATAATTGCGATTCAGCAATCACCGCCAGCGGGGGGTGATCCAGTACCATGCCTTGCTCCAGCGGCGCAATGCACAGCATCAACGGCTCCGAGGCGTTTACAAAATCCTCCCAACTGGAGGCGGCGGTAGGGTGTAATTGATGGCGCTTCAGAGTATCTAACAGCAGCTCACGGCGACCGGCCGATTCCACAGTCAATAACACCCGTCCTGGGAAAACGTCTAAAAAGGCACGCAAGGCGGCTGCCGGATCTTCAGCCCGAGGGTTAAACGCCAGGCTTGGTGGCGGCATGGGTGGCGGATCGGCCGCATCAATGATCACCCGCGGATGAGCGGCCAGCGCGGTTTGCACGGTCGGGTGATCGAGAAATAATTCAGCGGGCGGCAGCAGTGGGCGTTCGATATCGTGACGGCGGCTGTCATAGCGCTCTTCGATCTGCGTCCAAAACTGCTCGATCGCCTCGGTGACGCCGGGCAGTTGCACCATCAGGGTCGTAGGCGGCAAATAATCGAATAAGGTCGCGGTCTGGGCAAAAAACAGCGGCAAATAATACTCGATACCCCCCGGTGGATGGCCGTCACTGACCTCTTGATAAATTAAACTGCGACTGGTATCGCCGCTGAACCGGCTGCGATAGCGTTGGCGAAACCGGGTAATCGCCTGCTGTGACAGGGGAAACTCGCGGGCCGGCAGTAATTCAATCCGGTCGATTTTATCCCGTGTACGCTGCGTTTCCGGGTCAAAGCTTCGGATGGAATCAATATCGTCGTCGAATAAATCAATCCGATAAGGCTGCTCGGCACTGCTGGGGAATAAGTCGATCAGCGAGCCGCGCACGGCAAATTCGCCGTGTTCCATCACTTGCGATACGGCGTTATAACCGGCGGCTTCCAGGCGCAGACGGAACCCTTCGCGATCCAGGCGCTCACCTACCGCCAGTATCAGGGCATGACGGTCGAGATAATCGCGGGGAGCCAGCCGCTGCAACAGGGTTGCCACCGGCACAATTAACACCCCGGTGCTTTGGGTCGGCAGCCGATAGAGAATACCCAAACGCCGGGCGATAATATCCTGATGCGGTGAGAACACATCGTAGGGCAGGGTTTCCCAATCCGGCAGTACGGTACTCTCCAACCGCTCGGCAAAAAAGCCCAGCTCAGCGTGTAAGCGTTGAGCGGTCTGGCTATCGGGCGTGATGATCAGGGTTAATCGCTGATGCTGTTGCGCCAGGGTACTGAGCGCCAGCGCCTGTGCCGTGTTGGGTAAAGCCTTCCAGTGTGCGGGCCGGGAAGCATGAGCAGGTTGCGCACATTCAAGCAAGCAACCGGGTACA
>SKOM01000227.1 GCA_007120095.1 Candidatus Competibacteraceae bacterium
CAACATATGCAGGTCAAGTTGCTGCGTGCCATTCAGGAACGAGCCGTACGCCCTATTGGCATGGCGAAAGAAGTACCCGTAGATGTACGCATCCTCAGCGCCACGCACACCGATCTTGCCCAGCAAGTCAGCCGCAACGCATTTCGCGAGGATCTGTTCTATCGGCTCAATGTCATCGAGCTGAAAATGCCCGGCCTGCGCGAACGCCCCGATGACATCCCCGAACTGGCCGCGCATATTCTGAGCCGCCTGAGTCGCGACCTAGACTTACCCGTACCTGAACTCAGTCAAGAAGCCCTGGACGCACTGAGCAACTACACGTTCCCCGGCAATATTCGTGAGCTGGAAAATATCCTTGAACGCTCTTTCACGCTATGCGAAAACGATGTCATCAGTGCCGAGGATTTATTGCTGACGGCTAACGTACATGGAAGCACGCCCCCGAACAGCAAGTCGGCCAGTACTCCCCCTCATCACGAGCTGCCTGTTCCACCTGTCGAGACCGGCTTGGAAGACTATCTGGAGGAACTGGAAAGACAGGCCATTCTGCAGGCGCTGGAGGCTACCCACCACAACAAGACAGCGGCAGCCGAAAAGCTGGGCATTACCTTCCGCGCCCTGCGCTACCGCTTAAAGAAACTTGGGCTGGACTGACGACAGCGCATTATATGCAATGGCACACACAATGCGCTGCGGGAATCTGTCAACCTTCTAAAAGTGCTCTGGTATCAGGACCCAGCGGGATCATATAGTCATAAGAAGCGAGTACCAGATTATCGGCCGCGCGCACCAGCCGGGCGTTCACATAAACATTGCGCCGACCCACCGCATAAGTACCCGCAATCACCGCACCGACGTTGTGAGTACGGCTAAGATCACGCACTTCGCGCGATAACACGAACTCGCCTTGAGTTTCCTGGATAAACACATTCTGGCGCAGACGCATTTCGATCACTGTAAATCCTTCCTGGGTGAAACGTGATGAAATCTGCTCAGCCACCATCCGTCCTAACCCTGAAGACCCCCGCAGGTCGTTAATATTGACAAACGTCCCCGTCAGCAAGGGTTGGCGTTGTTCTCCCAGCCAAGGTACTTGCGTCAACAGGGCTTCGGCAGCCGTATAACTTTGGGCGACAAGATCCGTATCCTGAACCGGCTGGAATGCCGGTGTGTCAGAATTATTATTACCCCATAATGTACAGCCGCTGAGTATCAGCACTATGCCGAGCAGCGGCACCACAAGCAATCGCTTCATATCGGTTTCTCCTTAAGATCCGACGACATCAACCAACCGGGTCGGCGGCGGGGGGGGCGGCGTGGGAGCAACGAAAAATTCCCGGCGAATAGTCGAGTCGACGTAGAAAATTTCGCTGATGCGCGTAACATAGCGATTGCCCTGGGTCACTGACACGTTGACCAGCACATCCTCATCCGGCGGCGTAATACGGCTAAAGCCGCTCTCGACTTCAAAATCAGCCTGCCCACCGTAGACGACGCCATACTCGACCATGAGGTCGGCTTCTCCAGGCGCACGGGTCACACCAAATCCTTGCTGCATCAACTGGGTTTCTAATAACTCATGAAACGCGTAGTTGAACACTGTCGGGTCACCCCGGCGCACATGCAACACCAACGGACGATCCACATCGAGCTGTGATAACGACAGATTCAAACGTTCAGCAACATCAGCCGCCAGCACATTCCAGTGGTGTGCTGCCCACATTTTCGGCTGATAAGACCGCTCGTAAGCGGTCGGAATCGGCACTTCAGAAGCACAGCCCACGACCAGACCGAGCGATAGGGCTGCGGCGGAAAGTTTTACAATGTTCATGCGATCTCCCTCAACGGATCTGACTTGGTTAATTCAGCAACGAATAACTATGACTCGTCGGCTACTATAGCACCACAACACCAAAGTTGCGTTTACCACTAATTATTATCTCGGCCGCAAAACAACAATCTTAACTATAGCGGGTTTTCAGTACTTTACCAGTCTAGCATACAAAACCAGCCGGTATACATCATATTGTGTTTTAGTGCTTGCTAAGACACAAGCAGTAGTATTAGAGTGTTTATGACGTTGTGAAATTATGCCAGTTTTGGGTGGCGGCTACACCCTTTTTAAGGGTGCCTGCTGTAAAAAAATCAGCACCCCCAGTTATAAGCTTCGAGGAAAATAAATGAAATCAGCGCGTCTGCGTACTGTTAGTACTGTTGAGCCATTAGCGGTTAAGAGCATCCCCTTACAGCCTGCATCGCAGGACATTTGGGATAAAAAATATCGGCTTAAAGCTAAAGACGGCCAGCCTATAGATACCAGCATTGACGCGACTTACCAGCGAGTCGCCCGTGCTTTGGCCGATGTCGAAGCCACACCGGAGTTGCGCGAGCAGTGGTATGACAAATTCCTGTGGGCGTTACGCCACGGCGCCATACCTGCCGGGCGCATCACCTCGAATGCCGGTGCCTGGGCACATAAACCGGCCACCAGCACCATTAACTGCACGGTGTCCGGCACCATCGGCGATTCCATGAACGATATCCTGCATAAGGTGCATGAGGCGGGCTTAACCCTGAAAGCCGGTTGCGGTATTGGCTATGAATTCAGCACTTTACGCCCTCGCGGTGCTTATGTTTCCGGTGCCGGGGCCTACACTTCCGGCCCGCTATCGTTTATGGATATTTACGACAAAATGTGCTTCACCGTCTCTTCAGCCGGTGGTCGGCGGGGGGCGCAGATGGGCACTTTCGATATTGGCCACCCCGATGTACTGGAATTCATCCGCGCCAAGCGCGAGAACGGTCGTTTACGCCAGTTTAATCTGAGTTTATTAATCACTGAAGAATTTATGCAGACCGTTGCTACCGGTGCAGACTGGCCATTGGCGTTCCCGCTGCGGGAGAAAGAATTAAACCAATCCATCGACCTGGACAATCCTGAACAAGTGATCTGGCGTGAGTGGCCGGTTCACGACGATTTAGTTGTGCGTGCCGATGGCAAAGTCGCTTGCAAAATCTACCGCACGATTCCCGCCCAACGGCTGTGGGATCTGATCATGAATTCGACTTATGACTACGCCGAGCCAGGGTTCATTCTGATTGATACCGCTAACGAAATGAACAACAACTGGTGGTGTGAAAATATACGTGCGAGCAACCCCTGTGTCACTGCGGATACTTGGGTTCACACCAGCGAGGGACCACGCCAGGTCAGTGAACTGCTTAATCAGCCGTTTAGTGCTCGTGTTGATGG
>SKOM01000080.1 GCA_007120095.1 Candidatus Competibacteraceae bacterium
AAAAAACAATCTATCAAAAGGATAATTCTGGGAATTTTGAAACGTGGCGATGGGTCTACCTTGGCACCGTCGCAACGCGCATCTAGGAATTATCATCAGTATGATTAACCGTATATTAACCGTTATCGCTTTGCTGGCCATCTCTGTAGGGATATGGCAGTTATTGGCCGCTCGCCACGGGCTGGAGATGACCGCCACGCAGGCTAATGGAGTGCCAGTTACGGTGTACCAGTCACAGGTTACTGAACCGGCACCGGTGGTGGTCATCGCCCACGGTTTTGCCGGTTCTCAGCAGCTCATGCAGCCCTTTGCGGTGACACTGGCTCGCAATGGCTATATTGCCATCAGTTTTGACTTTCCCGGTCATGGGCGTAACCCAGAGCCATTGCCGGGCGGTTTACTCAACTATGAGCAGCGTACCGAAAGTCTATTGGCTGCGCTGGAGCAGGTCATGGACTTTGCCAGCGAGTGGCCGGGCAGTGATGGCCGTCTGGCCTTGCTGGGTCATTCCATGGCCGCTGATGTCTTGATGCGCTATGCCGCCGGGCATCCCGAGGTGGCGGCTACCGTTGCGGTTTCGCCCTATATTCACGAAACCGAAATGGAGACCGTGGGCAATTTGCTGATTATTTATGGTGCTTTGGAGCCAGCCGAACTGCGTGAAATGGGCAAGCAGCTTGTGGCGGCTAAGATTGGCAGGCCGACTGAATTAGGAGTGACGTATGGTGCGTTTGCCGAGGGCAGTGCGCGGCGTGTGGCGCTAGCCGCCGGTGCGGAACACATCGGCGTGTTGTATGCCGAGGACAGTCTGCGCGAATCACTCGAATGGTTGGATCAAACGTTTCAGCGCTCCGGCGAGGGTTTTATCGACGCCCGTGGGCTGTGGTTGGCGTTGTTATTGCTGGGCGTGGTGCTGCTGGTGCGCCCCCTGAGCCGCCTATTGCCTGAAGTGGCTCCTAAGCCGGTTGGCGGCGGTTATCATGGTCGCTGGTTCTGGGTGTTAGTGCTGGCTCCTGCGGTGCTGACACCGTTATTACTGTGGCCGCTGCCCCATCGGTTTCTGCCCCTGTTATTAGGCGATTATTTAGTGTTGCATTTTGCGCTGTACGGCGTTTTGACCACGCTGGGGATGGGATGGCTGCGGGCTAAACGTATCGCACAGCCGGTCTCAGTGGCGTATTGGGCCTTAGTGGTGGCGGTGGTGGCGGCGACACTGGTGGTGACTTTGGCGGTGGCCTTGCCTATGGACGCCTTTATTGCGTCATTTATACCGACAGGTCAGCGCATCCCGCTGGTATGGGCCATGTTTGCCGGGACCCTGTGGTTTTTCTGCGCTGATGAGTGGTTGACCCGCAATGGGCCACGAGCCGCTTATTTAATCACTAAATTAGCGTTCTTATTGTCGTTAATTCTGGCCATTGCCTTAAATTTACGCGAGTTGTTTTTCTTGCTGATTATCATCCCGGCGATTTTGCTGTTTTTTATCGTCTACGGGCTGTTCAGCCGTTGGTTATACCAACGCACCCAGCATCCTTGGGTGGCGGGTCTGGCCAATGCCTTTGCTTTTGCCTGGGCCATTGCCGTCACTTTTCCAGTCGTAGGGGATTAAGCCGTGAGCACTGAGACGATGGTACGCACCGGTGGGCAACTTGTTGTTGATACCCTGCGCCGTCACGGCGTGGATCAAGTATTTTTAGTGCCGGGTGAGAGCTATCTACCCGTTTTGGATGCGTTTTACGATGCCCCGGAAATCACGGTGACGGTGTGTCGCCAAGAGGGTGGGGCGGCGATGATGGCCGAGGCGTATGGCAAACTCACCGGGCGGCCAGGGGTGTGCCTGGTCACTCGCGGGCCAGGTGCCACTAATGCCAGCGCCGGAGTGCATATTGCCCGCCAGGATTCCACGCCGCTGATTCTGCTGATCGGTCAGGTCAGCACCGCCATGCAGGAACGCGAGGCGTTTCAAGAAATCGACTATCGGCAGATGTACGGCCCGTTGAGCAAATGGGTGGCACAGATTGACCGGCCTGAACGGGTGACCGAGTTGCTCGGACGGGCGTTTTATACCGCCACTGCGGGGCGACCGGGACCAGTGGTTTTAGCCTTGCCAGAGGATGTATTGAGTGCCGAGACTGAACTTCAACTCACCAGAATGCCGGTACCACCGGTGGTGGCGCATCCTGACCCTAGCCAAATTGACCAGATACGGGAATATTTACTCAGCGCCCGCCAGCCGTTAGTCTTGATCGGTGGCCCCGGCTGGTCGGAGGCGGCTGTGGCGGAGTTAGTGCGCTTTGCTACGGCTTGGCAGATACCGGTGACCGCTGGGTTTCGGCGGCAAGATTGCTTTCCGAGTGATCATCCGAGTTATGCCGGAGATGTCGGTTTGGGGATTAACCCGGCGCTGCGGCAGCGAATTCAGAACGCCGATGTGCTGGTGGTGATTGGGGCGCGTTTAACCGAGATAGAAACCGGCGGCTATACGCTATTGACGGAGCCGACCCAGACACTGATCCATGTGTTTCCCGATCCGGAAGAACTCGGTCGGGTGTATCCACCCACTCTGGCCATCAATGCGGCGGTGGCACCCTGTGTTCGCGCTTTGGCAGCGCTGGCACCGCCTTCACAACCGCTGTGGGCTGCTCACACTCAGACGGCGCATGCCGAGTATTTGGCGTGGAGTACGCCCCAGCCGCTGGCAACCACGCTGGATATGGGGGCCATCATCACCCATTTACGCACGCAGTTACCGCCCGATACGGTGATTACCAATGGTGCGGGTAATTACGCCATTTGGCTGCATCGGTTTTACCGTTATCGCGCTTATGGCACTCAATTGGCCCCGCAATCGGGGTCGATGGGCTACGGTTTGCCTGCGGCCATTGCCGCTAAACGGGTGCATCCCCAGCGTCCGGTTGTTTGCCTAGCCGGTGACGGTTGTTTTCTGATGACCGGCCAAGAACTCGCCACTGCGGTGCAGTATCAGCTCGCTATCGTGATTATCGTGGTCAATAATAGCCAGTACGGCACGATTCGTATGCATCAGGAGCGTCAGTTTCCCGGTCGAGTGATTGGCACCGGTTTGCGTAATCCTGATTTTACGGCGCTGGCTCGTGCCTACGGTGCCTGGGCAGCCTGTGTGACCGCAACAGAGGCGTTTGCCGATGCCTTGGCGCAAGCCCTGGCTCAGGACGGGCCGGCGCTGTTGGAGCTGAAGCTTGATCCGCGTGTATTGAGTCCTAACATTATTTT